>JBOFSC010000352.1:0-8936 GCA_051651345.1 Enterobacteriaceae bacterium | reverse complement strand
TTTTTTGCGACTCATGGTCAACGAGCTCATCCCAGGCGAGATCAGAAAAGTATGTTGCTATCGTTAGGTCTTAGTATTTACCCTGTAATGAATTAAAGGTACATCAATGTGTTATGAGCTTAAGTACCTACATATGAACGCACCATAGTTGCTTCTTTTCCCGGCAGGGAACTCTTCAGCACAAAGCGCCGGGATGGATTGTAAAGGAAAGCGATTCAGAGGCACAAAACCGACGGAGTCGATCAGCAAAAGCTGATTATGAATCGCTAACAGGGGTTTCTGTACAACATAGTCGCTGATATAGAGCTGACCCCGATAGGGACAGAGCAAATAAACATTATCACTTTTCATCCCCAGTATGCAGGGGTGGGTGCCATACCAGTAAAAAAGTTTATCGCCATCTGGTATGGTGACTTGCATCAAGGGGCCACCGGATGTCTCCTGTATCCAGAGTTGTTGCGCTCCTTTGAAAAATTCAACCGGCATACGCTCAGCGTCGGTACAGGGAATTAAAGGATACTGCTGATTCAGGCAAGGGGGAGTCCAGGATTGTAAATCGCCGTGTGCACCATGCAGCTTTTTACCATACTGATAGAGTGCCTGACCATCGCTGACCACTTGATAACTGAGTTTGCGCAATGAGGGTGCCATATCCGGGCGTAATATCCAGACCTTCTGCTCTTCATCGAAACGATAGACTTTACCGTTGCTGATCACATATTCACTTTCAAACAGTGTAAAATCCTGGTGGCTGCTGCCTGGCAGTGGTTTTCCCCGGTAGTAAACCTGCTGTTTATCGTAACTCCAGACCTCTTCCACATAAATTTCGTTATGGTTAGGGAAAAAGGTACGGAAGGTCTGGCTGTCGGCTCCGGGGATCGCCTGCTGATGATAAAACACCTGCTCACCGTCTGTTGCATAGAGTTCACTGAACGGAGAGTTGAAATCTTCCTTAGCAACAGGGAAGGAGAGATCACGCTCGATAGCGCGTAAACGGCTGCCATGCTCACTAAGGAAGTAGTACTGATGCACGATATTAATGATGCTCTTGCGCGCTTCGATCACCCGTGAGGGCAAACAATCCAGAATGGGTGGGTTAAATGCGGGCCCACGCGGTCCGGTACTCTCACCACAACCTGAAGAGGTGGGAGATTTAACATAGACCCGATTATGGATAAAGTAGGCCTTGCCCTCAATCTCAGCGAACTCAAACTCTCTTAACTGACGAATATTTGTTTTCAGCGCCTGCCGGGTCATGGGTCTGGATTTAGCATACGCCTTATCTATCAGGTGCAATGGCGCGTATTGACAACTCTGTCTTTTTACAGGCTGATCGGCAGCAGCAGAGCTATACCATTCATCCTCACAACTGTATTTCTCTAATAATCCCGCAGATGCAGGCTGAGCTGTCAGCATCAGCAGTGCAACAGCGGGGAGAAACAGTAGATAACGTGGCATGAGATAATAAAATAGAGTAAGCATAAAGCATCCCTGTTGTTTTAATATTTTTATTATTTTCAATTATATAGACAAGAGTCGGTTTTAAGTCAACTCCACCATAAATAATTGACTCACTCCATCCACTTCGCGTAAATAGACTATTTTTGTGCCGTCGGGTGAAAAAACTACGGCATCGGGCAGCGGCGCGGTATCACTGCGCGGCGTGATCCGCCGTAGCCGACCACTCTGCACATCACACAGCATGATACTGTTATCCATCACCAGAGCAATAGTGCGCCCATCCGGGCTCCAACTAAAGGCTGACTGTACATCTTGCTCCCCAGAGGTGATCTGCCGGGGCTCTCCCCCTTGCGGTGAGATCCCCCATAGCTGCACAATACCTTGCTCATCACGCAGTAAAAAGGCAATGCAACTCCCATCCGGCGAGGCACGCAGCCAGTGTCGGGGCATGGTCACCACGCCAGGATAATGGCGCTTCCCGGTATAGGTCAGGCGTCTTTGCTTCACTCCTGCGGGCGGCGCCGGTAACTGGTCTTCCGTGCCCTGTAACGGAGAAGTCCCCGCCTGTCGGTAAGCCTCTTCCTTTTCCGGCAGATCTACGATATAGACTTCCGCTACGGTGTTCCCTTCAAGACTGCGGGTATCGCCGATAAAAGCCAGGGCCCAGCGCTGAATATCGCCCTTTGCTGTGCGGTAACCAGCGTTACCGACCCATCCCTCCTCATAAGCACGACTGATGTCATCTGAGCCCAGTATCGGATTTGGGGTTGTCCGGGTCACCAGCACGCAGAAATGGCTGCCGGCATACTCCCGTGGATGGTGACAGGGAGGAACCACCGGCCCGCAAGGCAGAGCCACAGCCACATTGCGCAGATCCTGCTGTGGATCGCGTTGGTGCATCACATGGTCGTTATAGGTAAAACTCAGGCGGCTGCCATCAGGGCTAAAGACATGCACATGGGAACCACCACGCAATGCCCCTGGGGTGAAGGGGGACGTGATATCGAGGGCATCCAGCGTCTGTGCCCTGCCCTCTTCGGTAACGATAACCCCGCGTCTGTGGTGGAAATCGTAGTGCCACTCACTGTCAGGATGCTCCGGGCCATGGATAAAAACATAACGCAGCGGCAGGCGTGGGCTCACGGTTACCACCCCCACATGGGCACCGTCAACGGCACGGTAGATCACTTCGGTTTTTCCCGTACTCACCTGCACCCGCTCGATGGTCACCCCCGTGAACTCACTCTGCTTCGGGCGAACATCATACAGCACCCACTCGCTGTCCGGCGTCCAGACGTTAATATTGGTCAGTTGATGTGCCTGGGCAGTAAAAGTCAGTTGCCGTTCTCTACCATACTCTGTTGTATAAGATGACATAAAGCAAATCACCGCACGCTAAGTTAAATAACAGGGATTCTATTGTACTTCACCTTGAGAAATACAAAACACTTTAACAAAAATTAAAAAACATATTGATAACATTAGAAATTAACGCACTTCTTTTTGTCGCCATTATCACATTTGTCAGCATAATCCTGTAGCACCCATTTGCGGGTATCGGGTATGATTTCTGCTGCCTCGTATTAGCACAATATCCGTAGGCACTAGTGATAACCAACAGAATATATTAGACAAATTATCGCCTTGTATCACTATTCGAGGTATCTGTTCTGATTCACTCTGCGTTATTTTTTGTTGATGTTGATTAAGGAAGCGATTATGCACAACTCTTCTCCCCCTGCAGAACAGAAGGTCGGGCTGGCAGCCTATATTGCCTTGCTGTTTGCCGCACTGTTCTTCTCTGGTATTTTCCGCAGCGAAAGCTGGTACGGTGTGTTTGATTTTACTACGCTCAATGGTGCCTTTGGTCAGGTGGTAACCTCTGTAACGCAGGATGGTGCAGCGGCGATTAAAACCACCACTTCTAACTTTCGCGGCAATGGTGGACATGGCGCCCTGGATGGTTTTCTGTTTGCCTTTGGTTTGATTCCGGCGGTGATGTTTTCACTCGGGATCATCAATATATTGGAACATTATGGCGCGCTGGCGGCGGCCCGTAAGTTGCTGACCCCTGTTCTGCGTCCTCTGATGGGTGTCCCCGGTGATACCAGCCTGGTATTAATTTCCAGCCTGCAGAGCACGGATGTCGGTGCCTCTCTGACCCGTAAACTGGCTGATGAGGATCAGCTAACTGCAAAGGAAAAAGATATTCTCACCATGTTCCAATACTCTGCCGGGGCGACCATCGGTAACTTCTTCTCCTCCGGTGCCATTTTATTCACCCTGATGACCGTGGATAATTTACCCGCCGTCCCCGCTTCTATTGGCCTGTGCCTGGTGGTGATGCTGATGATGAAAGTATTTGGTGCCAATATGCTGCGTCTGATCCTGACGCTCAGCTCACGTCGTCAGCAGCAACACAATACCGTGACTCAGGGAGGCAATCATGGCTGAACAAAGCAAACCGATGATCACTGATGTGTTTATCGCCGGAGCCCGTAAAGGCTGGAGTATCGCCACAACCAATACCCTACCCAATATTTTGATGGCCTTCGTGCTGATTAAGGCGATGAAGATTACCGGGGCGCTGGATGGTCTGGCGTATATTTTTAATCCCATTATGGCGCTATTTGGCCTACCGGGAGAAGCGGCAGCCGTGCTGATTGGCGGCTGGATGTCCATGGGCGGGGGCATCGGTGTCGCCGTCAGTCTGTATAGCGAGGGGATACTCACAGGGACGCATCTGGCCATTCTGGCCCCCGCTATCTATCTGATGGGCTCACAATTGCAGTATCTGGGGCGCATTCTGGGGGTGATCGGCACCAGGGCTTCACTGATCCCACTGATGATCGCCCTCTCCGTGGTCAATGCGTTTATCGCGATGTTTATCATGCGTATTTTAGTTGGCTAGTCATACAGGACAACAGAATGAATATACAAGATTATCTGGATAACCTGGCAGAGTTGGTCAATATCGACTCCGGAACTCAAACCACTGAGGGAGTTGCTGCCGTGGCGGAGGTGATGCGCCATCACTATCAGCAGGCAGGCTGGCACTGTGACACCATCGATTTAGGACCACAGGTGGGACCGGGATTGTTGGCCCGCAATAAACCCCAGGCCGGGCAGTTTGATCTGCTGCTGATCGGCCATATGGATACCGTTTTTCCAGCCGGAACCGCGCAGCAGCGCCCTTTCACTACCCGTGATGGTTTTGCTTATGGACCGGGTGTCAGCGATATGAAAGGAGGTTTACTCAGCCTGCTTTGGGCCGTGCGTGGTCTCGATAAAAGTGTGACGGAGAAGCTCTCCATTGCTGTCGCCATGAATCCTGATGAGGAGACGGGTTCGGTACATTCGGAGCACTGGCTGGGTGAACTGGCACAACGCAGTCGCTGTGTTCTGGTGGCAGAGCCGGGTCGTGCTGATGGCTCTCTGGTGAAAGCACGCAAAGGCGTCTCCACTTACTTTTTCTCTGTGCGAGGGGTTGCCGCCCATGCCGGTAATGAGCCGGAAAAGGGGCGCTCCGCCATCAATGCGCTGGCACAGCTAATTCTTGAGGTGAATAAGCTGGCGGCACCCGAGGTGGGCACCACCCTGAATTTCGGCACCTTGCGCGGCGGTATCGGCACCAACGTGGTGGCCGATGCGGCTGAGGCGGGGCTGGATTTACGTTTCTGGGATAATCAGGAGTATCAGCGGGTCAACCAGGCCCTGATGGCCCTGAATAACAGCTCCCCCGGCGATGGTATCACTGTTCAGGTACGCCAGGAGGCATATAAGCTGGCGATGGCCCCTTCCCCGGAGACAGAGAAGTTAATGGCGCTGGTGGAGCAGGCGGGCCGTGAAGAGGATGTGGAGATCAAGTGGAAAGCTGTCGGGGGGGGATCCGATGCCAACCATACCGCCTCTCTGGGTATTCCTTCCCTGGATGGCTTCGGCCCTGCCGGAGGTGCTTTTCACAGCAGTGATGAGTATTTGCAGATAGATACCATTGAACCACGTATCCGCTTGTTGCAGCGAGTTATCAGCAAGTTATAACCCATTTTTTCACGCAGGGACGCGTGAATATCCCTCCTGACCGTTTACAAAACCACATAGTTTATTGCTTGCCTGTCACTTTTAGTTGCCGCTATCTTAATCGCCAATGGCAGCGCGGTAATTTCTTCATTTACTCTCATTCATCCTATGATTTTTAATGTAAAAACAATATCGACATCAATGGTGTTATTGCTGGCCTGTGGTCGTTATGCCCATGCCACATCAGACACGACAACACCTGGCACCTGGCACCTGGGACAAAATTACACACCAGGTGGAGCTCACCTGGAATGCCCCCGGCAGAGAACTCTATCTGCCGGTGCACACCTGGCATATCCGCTGGATGTACGATAAAGAGAAAACCGATCGTTATAACGAACAGCCCTGGGGATTGGGTTATGGAACCTATCGGTTCGATGAGGATGGTGACTGGCACTCCATTTACGCCATGGCTTTTTTGGATTCGCACAGCCGATTACAACCTATTGCAGGGTATGGCTTTCAGAAAATATGGCATCCGGGAGGCAATCCTGACTGGCGTATCGGTTTTGGCTTTCACGCCAGTATTACCGCACGGCACGAGTACTACTATATTCCTCTGCCTATTGCCTTGCCGCTGTTCTCTGTGGAGTATCGCCGCTTCTCCCTGCAGACCACGTATATTCCGGGAAGTTACAATAACGGTAATGTGATCTTTACCTGGATACGCTGGCAGTTGTAAGAATTGGCTCCTCCCCTTGGCAGGGGAGGGAGCTAATAGTTTGTTAAATATCAATATTAGAGGCTTTAAGCGCATTTTCTTCGATAAAGGCGCGCCGGGGTTCTACCGCATCTCCCATCAGGGTGGTAAAAAGTTCATCGGCAGCAACCGCATCCTTCACCGTCACTTGCAGCATGCGCCGACTTTGTGGATCCATGGTGGTTTCCCATAGCTGCTCCGGGTTCATCTCTCCCAGCCCTTTATAACGCTGCACCGCCAGACCACGTCGGGATTCCCGCATCAGCCACTCCAGCGCCCCCTCAAAGGAGCTGATCGGCTGGCGACGCTCTCCGCGCAATACATAGGCGCTCTCTTCCAGCAGTCCACGGACCTGATCGCCATAACGGCAGATTCGGCTATATTCACTACCGTTGAAAAACTCCAGATCCAGCAGATAATCGGTGTCCACACCATGGGTTCGCACCTCCAGAACCGGCTCAAACAGTTTGCGCTCACGGTTCTCTTCGATGCGACCACTGTAGCTGCTGCCGTGCTGTTCATTATCATTGAGCACCGTCACCAGCGCCGTCAGCCACTGCTCCACTTCCTCACGCTGATTCAGACTGGCCGCTATCAGCGTGGGCTGATAGATCAGCTGCGACAACAATGCGCGGGGATAGAAACGCTCCATACGGCCGATCAGCTTCTGTACCTGATAGTGCTCCGCCACCAGGGTTTCCAGGGGCGCGCCAGCCAGCGCGGGCGCATGGTCATTGACATGCAGAGCCGCTCCATCCAGCGCCATCGTGATCTGGAACTGATCCATCGCCTCATCATCTTTGATGTACTGCTCCTGCCTGCCTTTTTTCACTTTGTACAGAGGCGGCTGGGCTATAAAGACGTGTCCGCGTTCAATCAATTCCGGCATCTGACGATAGAAGAAGGTCAGCAGCAGGGTACGAATATGAGAGCCATCCACATCCGCATCCGTCATAATAATAATGCTGTGGTAACGTAATTTATCCGGGTTGTATTCATCACGACCGATACCACATCCCAGCGCGGTGATCAGCGTAGCCACCTCCTGAGAGGAGAGCATCTTGTCAAAACGCGCCTTCTCCACATTGAGGATCTTACCTTTCAGCGGCAAAATGGCCTGATTTTTACGATTACGCCCCTGTTTGGCCGATCCTCCCGCTGAATCTCCCTCCACCAGGTAGAGTTCTGACAGCGCCGGATCACGCTCCTGACAATCCGCCAGTTTGCCCGGCAGGCCAGCCAGATCCAGGGCACCTTTACGCCGGGTCATCTCCCGCGCTTTACGGGCCGCTTCACGGGCGCGGGCCGCATCGATAATTTTACCCACTACGATTTTGGCATCGCCGGGGTTTTCCAGCAGGTACTCTGTCAGACGCTCCGCCATCACGGATTCCACGGCGGCTTTCACCTCAGAGGAGACCAGCTTATCTTTCGTTTGCGAGGAGAATTTCGGATCGGGCACTTTAACAGAAATCACCGCAATCAGTCCTTCCCGGGCATCATCACCGGTGGCGCTGATCTTGGCTTTCTTGCTGTAGCCCTCTTTATCCATATAGGTGTTCAGGGTACGGGTCATGGCGGCACGGAAACCCGCCAGGTGCGTGCCCCCATCCCGCTGGGGAATATTATTGGTAAAACAGTAGATATTCTCCTGGAAGCCGTCGTTCCACTGCATGGCCACTTCAACACCGATGCCCTCTTTATCACAACTGATATAGAAGGGATTGGGGTGAATCGGCGTCTTATTTTTATTCAGATATTCAACAAAGGCGCGGATACCGCCGTCATACTGGAAATGTGTTCGTTTGTCGGTACGCTTGTCAATCAGGTGAATGGAGACCCCTGAGTTCAGAAACGACAGTTCACGCAGGCGTTTAGCCAGGATCTCATACTGAAATTCGATATTGTTGAAAATCTCCGGGCTGGGCCAGAAACGGATTCGTGTGCCCGTGGCCTCGGTTTCACCGACGACTTTCAGCGGTTCATCCGGGAAACCACCATGGTAGATCTGCTCATGCATCTGACCATCACGACGGATCACCATCTCCAGTTTGGTGGACAGGGCATTGACCACAGAGACACCCACCCCGTGCAATCCACCGGAGACTTTATAGGAGTTGTCGTCAAATTTACCGCCGGCGTGTAGCACCGTCATAATCACCTGCGCTGCCGATACGCCCTCTTCAGGATGGATACCGGTGGGGATCCCACGGCCATCATCCTGTACAGACACGGAGTTGTCGTTGTGAATCGTGACGATAATATCTCTGCAATGGCCCGCCAGTGCTTCGTCGATCGCGTTGTCCACTACCTCAAATACCATATGGTGCAGACCGGTGCCATCATCTGTATCACCGATATACATGCCTGGACGCTTACGTACCGCATCCAGCCCCTTCAGTACTTTGATACTTGAGGAATCATAAGAATCCGCCATCAGATCACCTTTTTTTAATTCAGCTAATTAAAGTTATACCTTTCGTCGTTCAAGCCGGATGAATTTCACCCTGCTCCACCCGAAACATTGTACCGCTGCCATCCATCACATCACGCACTTGCTGCCCACTGATCGCACTCATCACCACCTGGGCACCGGTGGCATTCAGCCTCTGTGCCAGCAGGTTGCGTCGCTCGCTATCTAACTCGGAGGCGAAATCATCGATCAGATAGAGACAGGCGCGCCCACTTTGTCGGG
>JBOFSC010000351.1:0-2261 GCA_051651345.1 Enterobacteriaceae bacterium | reverse complement strand
CCCAGCTGTCCAGGTAGAAAGAGACGTGGTGCAGTTTGTTCTGTTCGTGGTGACGGATAAAAGCCACATCATGGGCTTTGTTCGAGCAGGTAAAGAAGGCGCCTACCATCATGCCTTCCGAAGTCACCACTTGTTCTGCCAGATCGAATTGCAAGATTTCGCGAAACAATTTAACGGTGTCATCAAAGCCTGAGCCATAGAGTAAACAGTGGTCGAAGCGATTGGGTGCCATTCCCACCATTCCCTGCTCGGGCCAGGCTTCCGGATTGTGGTTGCCTACGGCGGTGCCAGTGACCTCTTTATGGGCGTACAGCTCCATTACGTGACCTGTGCCGATGGTGAAGCGGAAACGTTCTCCAGTTTGCGGATGCTCATCAGCATCGATCCAGCGGCACTCCTGGACCAGTTGTGAGCGCTGTATATCACGCGCCAGATCCTGCAGGATTTCGGCAGAAGCCACGCGCCAGCCCATATAGTCCATACCCGCCTGGTCGGTTTCCCGCAGAACGACACTGTGGTGGTCCCACTCATCCCAGGCTTTGAGAAATACCCGGCCCTGTGAATCGCGGGCGACCTCCTGTAGGCCCAAAAGCTGAGTGTAGTGCTTGAGTGCTGCCGACATATCCATCACGCGCAGTGCGACATGTCCGGGTCTGAGAATACCTGATGCTGCCATGTGAAATCTCCTGTGTCACAAGGGGGACCAGGCAGAACAACAATCCTTGCCTTTGCACGAGACGCTGGATTTCTACTCTGCCTCTCTTTAACGAAAATAGGGTTGGCTCAATTTGTGTTAAGGTCACTTTTGCCTAAAAAAGTGGGCGATGGTGGTGTGACGGTTTGCAGGCGGATGTCGCTCAGGGCAAAACAGCGACAGGCCAAAACAACGCGTTGCTGCTGCTCCGCATCACTTATCACGCTGCGACTCATCTTGCCCACCCGGTAGCGCCCCTGCAGGATTTGTACCTTGCAGATACCGCAACCGCCGCTACGACAACCAACGGGGATCACTCTGAGACCAGCTCGTTCCATACTTTGCAGCAGGCTACGTGAGCCATCGCTAGAAAACGTGGTCTCTTTGGCATTAATGAGAAACATGTCGCACCAAAACCATTAACTTTTCGTTAATCAATAACAACAGGATGCAACAATGCAGTCAAGGATAAATCTCGATATTTTTGACAATTATCTATATTTTGTAAAATTTATACTTTTTGGGGTTGATTTATATCGATCGCGTATGAATCTTGCTTGATCCTGTTTGCACATTGATAAACAATTAGTTACATAGAGATTGGTGTTGAGCTGTCATATGCGTTATGCTCAATTCCACGCCATTTGTTACACAACATGATTGAAAAATGCAATGCAACGAGAATCGATTACTGACAACGGATTAACGGATATCGCCTCAGACAGTGCTTCTGTGCTGAACGGTTATAAAACACTGGCCCATGGCGCATACAATGCTCTGCGCCAGGATATTATTGAAGGGCGGCTGGCACCAGGTAGCCGTTTGCGGGTTGAACATCTGAAAAATCACTATCAGGTGAGTGCCGCCACGCTTCGCGAAGCACTGACGCTGCTGGTATCCGATGCGCTGGTGATGACCTCCGGGCAACGGGGATTCACCGTTAAACCTATCTCGGTGGAAGACTTTGCCGATTTAACTGAAAGTCGTATTGTGTTGGAATCTCATGCGTTGCGCACCTCCATTGCGGCAGGTGATGATGAGTGGGAAGCGAATCTCACTGCAGCTTTCCATCGTTTGCATCTGGCGCAGAACCGGCTGGATAAGGGGGAGGCCTCTTTCACTCAATGGGAGGTGCGTAATCGTGAATTCCATTATGCCTTGCTGGCCGCGCACACTTCGTTTTGGTCACAGCATTTTCTCTCCATTCTCTATCGGCAAAGTGAGCGTTATCGTCGGCTGTTACTGAGTAAACAGCCTGTGGAGCGCAATTTGCATCAAGAGCATCAGGCGCTGTTTGAAGCCAGTTTACGTCGGGATGCCGACGAGGCTTGTGAGCTCCTGGCCCGGCATATTCGCGCCAGTTTTATTGCGATTAGCACACTGTTGCAAAACAGTCTGGATGGGTGAGTTGAGTGTTGAAATCTGATATAATCCGCCCACTATTTTGACTTTCAAAGGGTTGTGACTATGAGTTTAAACCAGGTTCCTGCAGGCAAATCGCTACCAGACGATATCTATGTCGTGATTGAAATTCCTGCTAACGCTGATCCGATCAAGTATGAAGTGG
>JBOFSC010000350.1:0-1429 GCA_051651345.1 Enterobacteriaceae bacterium | reverse complement strand
TTTTGCGACTCATGGTCAACGAGCTCATCCCAGGCGAGATCAGAAAAGTATGTTGCTATCGTTAGGTCTTAGTATTTACCCTGTAATGAATTAAAGGTACATCAATGTGTTATGAGCTTAAGTACCTACATATGAACCTGTACTGCCTCCACCTGTTGCATTGCTACGAAATACTACGAAATCCTATTTAGTTACCCTTTATTATAGTTGGCGCATTTAATCTATTCATGAGGGCTTTGGTATTATTATGTTAAATTATGTACAACGTTATTGATCAAAGAGTTACTTCTACAGGGATCTTTTCCACCACAGGAGAGGCGCGATTTGCAGAAGCCGATAAATAGTGGATTATCTGATTACTGCTCCCCCGCCATAACAGTCCGGGGTCTGCCAATTCACTGATAAACGGGCCATCCACCAGGACATCAACCAGATCAATCACCTGCTGCTGTTGTGGTGACAGTTCACCCAGAAGATAACCACTCCACAGCCACACATCTTTCCCCGGACATTCGTGACGTACCCGCTGCAACAGCAGACGCACCTGCGCCAGATTGGCCGGGTGCAGGGGATCGCCGCCGGAGAGGCTAAGCCCCTGGCGGCGGATACGCTGATCGTTAAGATCAGCGATAATGGTATCGGCCAGCTCCCGGGTAAAGGGATGGCCGGAGTTGACGCGCCAGGTACTCTTGTTATAACAGCCCGCACAGGCGTGCTCGCAACCTGCAACAAACAGCGTACAGCGGGTACCGGGGCCGTTAAGCACATCCAGCGGATAATAACGATGATAATTCATGCGGTTATCCTAAAATCCCTTGCGCCAGGTGCTTGACCCGCCGTTTCACCTCCTCCTGCTTACCCGCATTAAAGGGGCGCGCATCCGGGCTGCCAAGATAGCCGCAAACACGGCGGGTGACAGAGACCCGGCTGGAGTCATGGTTACCACAGCGTGGACAGGTAAACCCTTTGCTGGTACAGGAAAACTCCCCCTGATAACCACACTCATAACACTCATCAATAGGGGTGTTAGTGCCATAGTAGGGAACGCGACTGTAACTGTAATCCCACACATCCTCCAGCGCCTGTAAGTTATGCTGCAGATTGGGATATTCGCCATAGCAGATAAAGCCACCACTGGTATAAGTCGGGTAGGGGGCTTCAAAATCAATTTTATCGTAAGGATTCACCTTCTTCTCCACATCGAGATGGAAGCTGTTGGTGTAATAGCCTTTATCGGTGATACCGGGCAGAATGCCAAACTCTTTGGCATCCAGACGGCAAAAACGGTCACACAGATTTTCGCTGGGGGTACTGTAGAGACTGAAACCGTATCCTGTCTCTTCACGCCACTGGTTTGTGGCCTGCTTCAGACGGGCGACGATTTGCAGGGCTTTATCGCGCAGAGTCTGATCATCGAACAGATGAACCT
>JBOFSC010000349.1:0-4951 GCA_051651345.1 Enterobacteriaceae bacterium | reverse complement strand
GATCAGTTGCTGGCACAGGGAAAGTCCGATGGCTGGATGCACGGTTTTCCTCATGCGGTTAAGGATCTGGCACAGACACAAGGTCTGCTGACCACTTGGGGTTCACCGATATTCAAAGCGCATATCCCAGATACGGATGCCATTATCGTCGAACGTATCAAACGGGCCGGGGCCATTATCATCGGCAAAACCAACACGCCGGAGTTTGGTCTGGGATCCCATACCTACAATCCGCTGTTTGGTGCCACCGGCAACGCCTGGGCGCCGGATAAAAGTGCCGGGGGCAGCAGTGGAGGCGCCGCAGTGGCGCTGGCGCTGAAGATGCTGCCCGTGGCAGATGGCAGCGATATGATGGGTTCATTGCGCAATCCTGCTGCGTTTAACCATGTCTTTGGTTTTCGCCCCAGTCAGGGCAGGGTGCCCTCGTTTCCTGGCGTCGATCACTTTTTCAGTCAGTTGGGCTGTGAGGGACCGATGGGGCGCACTGTGGCGGATACGGCGCAACTGTTGATGACGCTCAGTGGTTATGATCGCCGTGTTCCTTTAAGTCTGGGGGAGCCCTTGCGACCTTTTAGTGCCATTGATGTGTTGCCACCAGGATTACGCATCGGCTGGCTGGGGGATCTGCAAGGGGAGATCCCTGTTGAAGCCAGCATAATGACGCTCTGTGAACAGGCACTGCAAACCTTTACCCACCTCGGTGCTGCTGTGGAGTCCGCACAACTGGAGTTCAGCGAGGAGATGTTGTGGCAAACCTGGCTGACATTAAGGCACTGGCAGGTCAGCCATCATTTACGACCTCTCTATGAGAAAACCGAGACCTGTGCCCTGCTTAAACCGGAAGCCATATGGGAGATAGAAGGGGGAATCGGTCTTAGTGGCGAACAGCTGTTTAGCGCCGCCTGCCAGCGCTCTCAGCTCTATAACCGCTTTCAGCAACTGTTTAGCCACTTTGATCTGCTGGCGATGCCTTCTGCTCAGGTGTTTCCTTTTGATATCGCCCGGCACTGGCCTGAAGAGGTCGCCGGCCGCAGGATGGATACCTATCACCGTTATATGGAAATCGTTACGCCAGTCACCCTGGCCGGTCTGCCTGCTCTCAATATTCCTGTCGGCTTTAATCCTCAGGGATTGCCCATGGGGATGCAGTTAATCGGCCCCCATGGAGGGGATATGACAGTGCTGGAAGTCGGACATCTTTATGAGCAGCACTATGGCTGGTGCCACCATCAGCCCCCCTTACTGCGGGCACACTAATATCCTGTTGATTATAAGGAGATAGAGTTATGAAGCTTATCCATTTGATAGCCGCTGTCCCCTTTGTCGGGATGTTGGCACCCTTGCCCTGGGTTAACTCACTTACGCCTTTTATTCTGGGTCTGCCTTTTGTCATGTTCTGGTTTGTCTTGTGGATAGTGCTGCTTTCCGCCTGTTTGGCACTGGTCTACAAATTGGATCCTAATAACCGTAAGGATAACGACCATGAATAGCGCCACTTTTATCACGTTTCTCATTTTTGCGCTGTCGCTGTATCTGGCTATCAGGGCGCGTCGTGGCAAAGAGATGAATCTGGAGCAGTGGGCTGCCGGAGGACGCAGCTTTGGTACCCTGTTTATCTTTATCCTGATGGCAGGCGAGTTCTATACCATGTTCAGTCTGTTAGGGGCGAGTGGCTGGGCTTATGGTAAAGGCGGGCCTGCCTACCATATTCTGGCCTATCTCTCTTTGGGCTTTGCGCTCTACTATTTTATTCATCCCATTATCTGGAAAGCCGGTAAAGAGAAGGGGCTGATCACTCAGGCGGATTTTATGTCCAGCCAGTACAGCAGCCCGCTGCTGGGGCTGATTGCCGCGTTACTGGGCGTTTTTGCCATGCTCCCTTATTTGGTGGTGCAGCTTAAGGGGTTAAGCATCGTTATCGCCTATACCTCTTATGGGCTGATCTCTCCGACTCTCGCGATGTTGATCGCCAGTATCGCCATGGTGGTCTATGTTCTGCTCTCGGGCATTCACGGTTCTGCCTGGACGGCTATCCTCAAGGACATTATGATCCTGAGTGTGATTGTTTTTCTCGGGATCTATCTACCCTTCCATTACTATGGTGGCATTGGGGATATGTTCCGCCAGATAGCCGATGCCCGACCTGATTTTCTATTGCTGCCACCCCAGGGGCTGAGTATCAGTTGGCTGATCTCCACCGTGTTGATCAATGTCATCGGTGCTCTGATGTGGCCGCATCTCTACCCGCCTATCTATGCCGCCAGGAACCCGCGCTCGTTTCGTAAGAATTCGGTGATTGCGCCGCTTTATACCCTAATGCTGCTGTTTGCCCTGTTTGTGGGGTTTGCCGCGATTATGCAAGTTCCTGGTTTACAGGGCGGTGAAGTGGATCTGGCCCTGATCAAATTGTCCGTGCAGACATTCCCACCCTGGCTGATCGGCATTATCGGTGCCACGGGATTTCTTACCGCGTTGGTACCCAGCACACTGCTGTTAATCGCGACGACCACGCAGATTGTCAATAATATCTTTAAATACTTTCGTCCCCGAACCACCAATGCCCAGGTGGCCAATGGCAGCAAACTGCTGGTGCCGTTGCTGATGATCGTGGTGTTGGGTGTTGCTCTTAATGCCGGAGAGTCCCTCGTGGTTTTGCTGCTGATTGGCTATAGCCTGATTTCCCAGCTTGCTCCGGCGATGTTGCTCAGTCTGCCACAAAAGAGATGGGTTACCGCAGAGGGAGCTATTGCCGGAATGGTGGTGGGCATGGGGCTGGTTATCTATATCACCTTAAGTAAGGTCACTTTTAAGCAGCTGTTTCCCGATCTGCCTGCGGCGATCCAGGATCTCAATATCGGTGTGCTGGGTATCAGTGTGAATTTGTTGGTGATGCTTGTGGTGAGCCGTCTGACCAGAAAGCCTGTGGTACAGCAGTTGTCCGTTACCTGACCAGTTATTCCCTTCTCACACAAATACGAGAGGGGAAACGTCAACAGACCTTAGGGGGCTGTGGAAACTTTATTTAACGTCACATCCAGTTGGGAGTTATCCCCCAGGCAGACATTATGGATAGTGGTGGGAGCCCAATAGGTTTTAGGGTTGGTCGTGTTGGTGCCAATTTCCTGTCCATTGAGTTTCATGATGATTTCATAACGCTGTTTAGGATCCCACTGACCAGGATTGCCGCCAGCAGAGAGCTGTACCGTATAGTAATTACCACCATCACAGGATTGTTGTTGGCTGTTCCAGGCAATTGAACCGGCCGGAACACCGGGAGGATTCTGTTGATCGCCGATGGACACCGTGGCATTGGCAACACCTTGTGAGACTTTGTAAAGCTGGTAAGGCCCGACGCCGAGTACGGTGCGCTGTTCTAAACCATGTACCCCGGAGGATTGTCCGATAAAGGGATCTGATGGTTGTTGCTGGTGGAAACTGATCTGTGCCGCCTGAACAGTAAAAGCGGACATCAACAGTAATGATGTTGATATTAATGATGTTTTCATAATAAAAGTATCCTGAGCCATCAAGGAAATGTGATTATGCAGGTAAAAAAAAGCACTGACCAATGGGGAATTGTTATATTGTTAGGTTAATTTTTTGCAAAATGTTATTACACTCTGTTGCTGTTTACAGAATATCTCGTGGTGTAATACCCAGACGCTGCATACGCGACAGCAATGTGGTACGTTTTAAGCCCAGTTTAATTGCCGCGCCGCGCGGACCAGCGACGATACCATTGGTTTCCCGCAGTACCTGCAAAATACGTTGTCTCTCCTGTTCATCGCTTTCTGGTGGTGCCGGTTGTAACCAGTGTGTTTTGCTGTGTCCGTCAGGGGAGGAGGAGAGGGGTTGGACAGGGGCTGAGATCCCGGTTGCTGGCAATTCGCTAAGTTGGATATTGAGGCTGTGACCACGCGTCAGGATCACGGCGCGCTCGATAACATTTTGCAACTCACGCACATTGCCCGGCCAGGGATAGCGACAGAGTTGTTGCATGTCGTCGGTACGGATAGTGTCGATATGGCGCTGCATACGAGCGGCAATTTTTCGCATCAGGAAGTGGGCCAGCACAGGAATATCCTCCACCCGATGGCGCAGGGGAGGAATAGTGATGGGAAACACATTCAGGCGGTAAAAGAGATCGTTACGGAAATCACGATCCACGACCATCTGTTGCAGATCGCGATTGGTGGCGGCAATGACGCGCACATTCACAGCAATGACCTGTTGGCTGCCCAGACGCTCAATCTCCCGCTCCTGCAGAACACGCAGCAGTTTTGGTTGTAACTCCAGCGGCATATCGCCAATTTCATCCAGAAGCAGCGTCCCGCCCTGAGCCATTTCAAAACGCCCTTTGTGCATGCTGGTGGCACCGGTAAATGCGCCTTTTTCGTGACCGAAGAGATCGCTCTCCAGCAAGCTGGCAGGTATGGCGGCGCAGTTCATTTTGACCATGGGCCTGTGACTGCGCGGGCTGAGGTGGTGCAGTACGTGTGCCAGAATCTCTTTGCCGGTGCCAGTTTCCCCCATCAATAGAACAGTGCTGTCACTGTGGGCGACCATCTCCAGTTGCATCAGCACCTGTTTCATCGCCTCACTGCGGCAGACAATATCGTGGAAAATGTCGTTGCGGCGGATCTGTTCATGAAACCCGCTATTGTCCTGTTTCAGATGATGTGCCATCGGCGGGAATGGTTGCCAGGTGGGCAGCTCCATCAGGGTGGGTGTTATCAGTTGTGCTATCCAGCAAAACAGCGCGTTATCCTGCTGATTGAATGTACCGCCATCGGTGCGCAGAAATGAGAGTTGGCGCGGGTTTTCTCTCAGGGACAAAGGGTAATTCAGACGGTCGCTACAGGGGGCTACAACAGGATGAGTGCTCTGTTGTACCCGACCTTTCGCATCACAGTGAAAATAGAGATGGTCACCCAGACGGAGTTCTACCATT
>JBOFSC010000348.1:0-1629 GCA_051651345.1 Enterobacteriaceae bacterium | reverse complement strand
TTGTGTTGGTTGTGTTGGTTGTTTTGGCGAATGATCATTTGATCATGATCACAGCACACTTTCCACTCTTTTTTCTAAAAATACGTCATTTTTTCTATCGTTATCAGTTGGTTGATCCTAAAGATCCTACGTATAAATGTTGGGTTAATGTTCAGGCGAAAGGAGTGATTATGAATCAGAGAGGTATCAGGTACCTTATCAGTATCGCGATGGCGTTGCTGATATGGCAAGTTGCTGCACAGGCAGCGCCCGCAGTCAGTTATGACTCAGGAATGGATATTCACAAGCCGGTGAAGGCGAAGCAAGGTATGGTCGCTTCGGTTGAGGCCAATGCGACCCAGGCCGGGCTGGATATTTTGCGCCAGGGGGGTAATGCGGTAGATGCGGCGGTGGCAGTTGGCTATGCCCTGGCAGTGACCTATCCCCAGGCAGGTAATCTGGGCGGCGGCGGTTTTATGGTGCTGCGTACCCAGGATGGCAGAGTGAGCACCATCGATTTTCGTGAAATGGCCCCAGGCAAAGCCAGCCGCGATATGTTTCTCGATGAAAAGGGTGAGGTGGACAGTAAGCGTTCACTCACGACCCATCTTGCGGTGGGGGTGCCGGGCACAGTAGCGGGATTGTCCCTGGCACTGGAAAAATATGGCACGCTGCCCCTGAAGCAGGTGATGGCTCCGGCAATCACCCTGGCGGAAGAGGGTTTTATCGTCAATGACAAGCTGGCGGCGGATTTAGCGCTTTATGGTCGGGAAGTTTTGCTGCAGCGTGCGAATAGTAAGGCGATCTTTTTTAATGAGAAAGGGGAACCCTGGCAGGCAGGAGAGCGTTTGCAGCAGCTGGCTCTGGCCCGCAGCCTGAAACATATCGCTGATGAGGGTCAGGCTGCTTTCTATCAGGGTGCCATTGCTGAACAGATCGTTCAGGAGATGAGCGAGCATAATGGGCTAATCAGCAAAGAAGATCTGCTCAATTATCGCGCCGTAGAACGTAAACCCGTGACAGGGCAGTATCGCGGTTATGAGATTATCTCCATGCCACCTCCCTCTTCCGGCGGTATTCATATCGTGCAGATCCTCAATATTCTGGAAAAGTTTGATCTGAAGAGCATGGGGCAAAACAGTGCTCAGGCACTGCATCTGATGGCTGAAGCGATGAAATTTGCCTATGCGGATCGCTCTGAATATCTGGGCGACCCCGATTTTACCAAAGTGCCAGTCAGTGCACTGCTCAGTAAAAGTTATGCCGCCGGGCTGGCCGCAAAAATTAATCAGCAGCAGGCGCAAGTGGCGGACAATATTAAACCGGGCAATTTGGCACCTTACGAGGGCGAGCAGACCACCCACTACTCTGTAGTGGACAAAGAGGGCAATGCGGTGGCGGTCACCTATACCCTGAATACCAATTTCGGCAGCGGTATTGTGGCTGGTAACAGCGGTATTTTGCTCAACAATGAGATGGATGATTTCTCTGCCAAGCCGGGCACCGCCAATGTGTATGGTCTGATCGGGGGTGAAGCCAATGGCATCGAAGCGAAAAAACGGCCCCTCTCCTCCATGTCGCCGACGATTATCACTAAAGGGGGAAAAGTGGTGCTGGTGACCGGCAGCCCTGGGGGAAGCCGTATTATCA
>JBOFSC010000347.1:0-8289 GCA_051651345.1 Enterobacteriaceae bacterium | reverse complement strand
TATATCTACGAGCTATACAACGTTGCCATGTTGATCCAATAAGCATCAACCTTGTTTTGGCATCTCTACCCCCCGACAGCAACTTGCTGCCTGAGATGCCCTTCAGTATCCTGCTACGAATGTGAGCAGGATACTACTTCTTTAATCAAAAACGTGCGTCGCAACCAGTGACGCACGTTTTTTTTATGTATCTCCTATGTACAGGGAGTTCCGAGCGTCACACCCCTGCAGCATATAACACAAGCCGGCTCGCCTCTGACGCACCTTTTTTTTAGGGCGTCGCGGAGTCTGCTCAAAGATTTTTGTTGAAGAGAAAAAAAACAAAGCCTTAAATCATTCATTTTCAGCAAAAATAAAATTCAAAAATCGGAAAATATAGAGCGTCCGTGCATCTGTCCTTTCTACCACTTAAAAGATGAGTCATATTTGCGTAAAAAGATCAAGTATGGCCGAAAGAATACACCTGAAGGAAGCCCTTAAGATCATGGGCTATATCTATCCAAACAGAAAGCCGGTTCCGTTTGATATTACGTATGTAAAGAAATCAACCGGCGAACTGGTTTCGCTAAAAAGCTGTACGCTTACGAGCCTATACCGAAAAGGTATGACCGTAAATATCCAGCGCGAAGGAGAAGATCATCCAATCAAGATTTATAAAAAACTAATCTTACGCATAAATGGGAAAAAAGTCTATATCTAAACCTATACAAGTCGGCTCAGACGTATATATACTCAAAGAGTCAGGAGCATTAATAAGTCCAATGTCAGAGTCAATAGGACTTACGACCGATAAATCATCAACAAAAGATGTCACCGTAGGAAAAACCGAATACAAGTTCGTAAATCGTGGATCCACGAATAAGCTTCCGCATGAAGTCATCGAAAAAGCAAAGAATAATGTGATTGTCGGCCCCAATCTCGGGTTCCTTGCACAAATGGCATTCGGAGTTGGCATTCAGGTAATGAAGCGCGATGACACAGATAAGCTCATCCATGTACCACGTTCACAAGCGACCAAAGTGTACGAATGGCTGGATGAGCAGAACTACAATATGACAGCCTACGAACTTGCCACGGATATCGTTTCCCTCGGAGATGGATTTGTCGAGATCATCATGTCAACCGATGGCAATCAGATCGCAGAGATCAACCATATTGATAACTGCTGTTCACGTGTTACACAGATGGAAAAAGGAGAGGTTAAGTATCACGGGTTCTCGTCCAAATGGAGCAATCCGGACGAAGATATCGTTGTTACCCCAATGCTTAAGAAGGCTAAACCCCTACTCCATTTAAAACAATTACTTGGTGAGGCTGTCGGACCAAACAAGAAAAAAGAGAAATCAGAAGCTAAAAGATACATACTCCAGCTATCTGTACCTTCTCCCGGGCGATTCTACTACTCACGTCCTGACTGGTGGAGTGTGTTCGAATCAGGCTGGTTTGACTACAGTGCTCAGATTATCAAGATAAAGAACGCAATAATCAAGAATAAGGTTGATATCAAGTATCACGTCGAGATCAATAAAGAGTTCTGGAGTAATCTGTTCGATGCCGAAGGAATTACCGACGAAAAGAAACAAAAGGAGAAAAAAATAGAGGTACTCAAACAGATCAATGACTTCCTTACCGGAAATGACAATGCACGTAAGAGCTTTATTTCTCACTTCAATTACAGCATGATCAAAGGTGTTCGCGAACAGGATGTTATTATAACTCCTATCAACAACAAAGAGGAAGGCGGAGAATATATAGCCGATTCTGAGGAATCCAGCAACATGCTATGTTACGCCATGGGTGTACATCCTTCACTCCTGGGTGCAGCACCCGGAAAGAACAAAACGCTAAACGGATCCGAAGCCCGCGAAATATTCACACTCAAGCAGGCGCTTATGCATTTCATCCGTGTGTTGCTCGTCACACCGCTATATCTGGCCAAACATGCCAACAAGTGGGATGATAATATCGAATTCCATATTGCCAACATCCAGCTAACCACGCTCGACAAAGGCACAGGATCAGTCAAACAAATAGGTAATCAGGAAGTAAATTAAACGTATGGCAACAATCATTCAAACCATTGAGGACGTTAAGAAATACGTTCGCGTAGGCAAAAAAGAGTTCGCAGACTTCGAAGCCTATATTACAGATGCCGAACAATCGCTCATTCCCGTATTAGGTCGTCAGCTAATGAGCCTTCTTCAGAATACTTCATCACCGGAAAGAGTTACGGAGTTGAAAGAGCTGTGCAAAAAGTACATAGCCATCACAGCCCTGCAATTGTTCACGCCCGAAGGATCATACAATATCGGCGCTACAGGATTCACGGTTGATCGCTCCGACATGGTCACCGTGGCATCAGATCAGAAGATATCGGCAGCCGTTGAAGGATATCGCACCAGATCACTGACAGCACTACGTCAGATAATCGAATATCTGGAAGATCATGCAGAAGTATATCCGGAATGGAATACCTCTGATTTCCACAAGAATGCAACCTCTACTCTCTTCGACAGCATCCGCCAGTTATGTGTCGACGGTATGGTAGATCTGCGCGATAGGCCTGAATTGATAAGCAGCCATTGCGGAGTGCTGCGCAATGCTCTTGCTATTGCTTTGCGCTCCGTGCCTAAAGAACTTCATAGCATTTGCACCGATAAAGCTGTCCAAACAGATAGCAGCAAAGAACGATTACGTATGTCCGTGCGACGATTCGTAGCCGTTAGCCTTCTTGCTGCGGTCACAGATCAGGATATTATCGGGCAAGCAATGGAAGATATCCGCTCCGTGCTGACCAATAACGCTACTGAATTAGGCATTACTTCCACGCCCGGATACGACAACAGTCAATCCGCTATATTCGTCATGCCATGAAAAGAGAAATAACACTTCCTTCAGGCTGGGAAGAACTATCGAGTCAGGATCTTCAGCAGCTCGCACAGCTCACATTGGTGTACACGTCGGTAACAGATCTGAAGATAGCCTTCACGCTATGGCTTATCGGAGCACAATACAAGGGAGATCGTGCTCATATTAAAGGAATGTATCTCACCAATGAGCAGGTATTCCAGATTGCAGATCAGCATCTATCCTGGTTAATTGACGATGACAACCGTTTAAGACCTCAGTTTATGGGTAATCCGCTCGAATACACAACCCATGTAGGCGAAGGATGGACAGAAATGACCTATGGCGAGTATTCAGATATACAGATGTGGATGTCGCTCATCAGCAGCAATAAGGAGATTGCGCTGCGCTCAATAGCTCAGATTATATATCCTGACAACGATACAGTGTCAGATATTGACATGATACTTCTTGAATGGTGGATTATTTCCATATCTCATACGCTGAAAGAAAAATTCCAGCGTGTGTTTAGCAGTGGATCCGACCGGATAGGTCCTGCGATATCACCCAAAGAGATAGTAGAATCGCAATACAAAATGCGCGATCACCTTGCCGGCTACGATATAACGAAACTTAACCAGGTTAAACAATCCAAGCTGTACGATGCCTTGTTTACACTCGAATTCGAGATTGAACGTAATGAAGCTCGTGAAGCAGAAACGAACAAACACAGATAAGCTATGACATACAATCACTTTGAACAAATGGAAGCTGTTGCCGGGGCATACAAGCCAATCGGTCATACGGATAAAAGAAAGCGTTTTTACCGGGCATTCGGAATAGAAGACCTTATTGAACTTCGTCAGGAGCTGAACAAAGCCGATGGAACGATACTAATAGCTATTGACGGATGCGAATCCGACACATCCGATACCGGTGCTGACGCTCTATTCGGGAAAGACGAATATTCCTTTATTGTGGCCATTGAGACCAAACGAGATGATCCGGATACAATCTTCGCGGCTACCAATGCTGCAAAAGGTCACGCTAACCAGATTGTGCTACACCTCTATCACACACTTGGCTTGCGCAGCGACTTCACGCAACAAGGTATCGGCCCAATCGGAGATAATTTCTACGGAGTTATCGTTTCCTTCCGGGTGGATCGCAATCCGGGTAAAACCAATCCCGACTTATGGGCCTGATGAAACGAGCCGCCGAAGATGCAGGATGGCGGGCAGCCATGCGAAGGCAAAACCGACTGCAACGGAGGCTGCAAAACGGAGAAGATCTATCCGGAATGATACAGCTAAACACCTACACAGAGGTTGAACGCTGGGAAGCCACACTGAACGGTGGCGAAAAGATCCGCGACTACAATAACGAGGTTGCTAATTGGGCAGAAACAGTAAGCACTAAACTGGCTGCATCGGCAGCTGTCAAGAGTAAAGATTTGGCCAAATCTATCCGGGCAAACTACTATTCCGACAAAAACGGAGTAGTAACCCGTGTAGGGTTTACATTCGATCGCAAAGGTATCTGGTTACACCGTGGTGCAGGACGTGGATATGGAGGCACAAAAGGAAGCCGATGGAATAAACTCAAGCGTGTTGGCCGAACGTATGTCGAAACAAATATTATTCGCCACACAAATCCTTTCTCTCTCGGACGCATGGGGAGCGGAGAGCGCAAAGGATACGACTGGTTTAACCGGGTTGTTGACGGAGAAATTCAACAGCTGGCCGATATCGCAGTCAAATACTGGGACGGCATCAGCGTAGATGCTACCCGCATCTATATCAGATAATCAATTTCAAAGAGGATCTGTAACTTCAACCGGTTACAGATCCTCTTTTTTTGTGGGAGAATAGTGTCATGTGTGCGTACGTAAAATATTATCCTAATATAAATTTTATCTATTCAACATTTATGCAATCCTTAAAGTTAAATTCATTAACAGACTTGACGTCAAAAAAAATTATTTTCATTTTGGGGCGAAAAACGCTGGAACAACTGGAACAACTGGAACAACGCTGAATAACAGCAACTTAAAGTGTTCCAAGCACGGAACACTTTTGGAACATTCTGGAACAACATTGTCT
The DNA here is from genome assembly GCA_051651345.1 of Enterobacteriaceae bacterium. GTDB lineage: Bacteria > Pseudomonadota > Gammaproteobacteria > Enterobacterales > JBOFSC01 > JBOFSC01. Next base: position 3,340 of record JBOFSC010000347.1, on the reverse strand, counting down.
TTTTTGAGCCATTTGGAACAACGAGCAACAATATGGAACAGTTTTAGAACACTTTTGGAACAACATTAGAACAATATAGAACATTATAAATATCTATATATCAATATATTAAATATATATTAACTACGTTGTGTTCCGTTGTTCCGGTTGTTCCAGCTATATATGTGTGTGTTTGTAGGAAAAATATTTTTTATATGAACCTGCCTATTTTTAGCTAAAAGCCCATAAATAAAGGATTTCGCTATTTTTGCATGAATTTCTCCTGAGCAAAACAGAGCGAAAACGACAGAACACCCTATTTTTTGCCTAAAACACTGTTTTAATTTTCACATGCAATATTTATGCATAAAACAGAAGACAATACTGCATATCTCTGTATATATGCATATAAAAGAAAACCGACGTCCCCGCTTTTAGGCCGATACGTCCCCGGATCCAGGCGCGAACGGTCCCGCTATTATTTAGTATCGTCCCCGCTTTTTTATTACTAACAATACCATTACTAAGCCTTAGCTGTATAAAATTAATAATAAAAATTATTGCAGCATGAACGAATATTTCAAGTAGTATGTTATATTTGCATACAAACAAAAAAACAAAGACTTTATAATCTTTAAAATTTCGACAATTAAATAGTTTATTGCTATGACACGAGTAACAGTTGATATGATCCAGGAAGTAAACAAATCCATGAGAGGAAGATCAATTTCTTCACAGGGACGAAGTGAGGTACAATATCAAGCTAACGGTAAGGTGGTTACTGTATCTCGCGAAGAGTTATCTAAAGCTTTTGGAAAAGCTAAAAGCATGTTTTCAAATAATAAATAATGAGAGAATATAATTACATTAGAGAAAAGCTTGTGGCTGACGATAATGATATCGTTGGCCACATTGCTTATAGTATTTATAAAAATCAGAAAATAGAGCTTATAAAAGATTTCAAAGAAAAGAATAAAAGAGAGCCGGATGAATCTGATATGGCTACAATAAATGGTTTCTGTAATAGTCCCCATAGTGTAGATTCATATAAGATGAAATCAGAAGCAATTCTTGCTACTACCTTTGAACTAATTCTTCGAGAAGCTATGGATGAGCAAGAAAACCGTATTAGTAAAGGTCATACGAATATGATAGAAGAAGCTATAAAGAAGCATTCTTTTTCTAAAAAGAAAACGGTATGGCTAGGCTTTTTATCCTCATTTGCATTTTCAATATTTGTTGCCCTCATGTTTATTTTCGGTAAATTATCCCAAGATGGAAACTGGATGCTTGATTTTATAAAAAATATTACTAATTAAAACATACAAAACCGCCTACTCCACTACGGAGCAGGCGGTTTTTTTTATTACTAACGATACCATTACTAAGCCTTAGCTGTATAAAATTAATAATAAAAATTATTGCAGCATGAACGTTTATTTCAAGTAAGACGTTATATTTGCAGCATGAAAAATAATTGCACGGTGCAATTATTTTTCATATAAAACCGAATAGCTATGAAATTGATCATTAAAAAAGCAATGGGCATTTTATCCAATATAAGCAAAGCCTTCAATGGAACATACGATGCCAGAGACCCAAGATTAGAGAATATTCGGAATAATATTATTCACAAGCAATCCAATGGATTTAATGATGATAAAAAGAATATTAAAAGTGATATGCGAAATGTAGGTGATGATATGCGAAAATCTATTGAAAAGTACAACTTAACGCATGGGTAAATATGAAAAAAGAGCTTGGTAAATGGCTGATGGATATCGCTAAGTATATAACTACGGCTGTTATTTTGACTTCTATTTTTGGAGATGTACAACAGAAATGGATTATCTACATAGGAGGAGCATTGTCTGTAATATTAACACTCTTATCCGGTTTGTGGCTGGTGAGAGATAAAAAGAAAGGAATGTGATTATGGGAGCTTTAGTAATGTTTGGTTTAGTTTCTGTTATAGCAATTGTCGGAGTGATTTATTTTAATCACCAGGATAAAAAGCATCAGCAACATAAGCATTAAAAGAAAGATGTGTAGACCTCATACAAAACCGCCTCTCCACTACGGAGCAGGCGGTTTTTTTATCCCCCAAAAATAACCCCAAATAAAAGCGCGGATCTTGCGGATAACCCGAAAGATCCGCTTTTTTTTACCCTGGACGAAAATATACAGTTATTTTCTTTGTTACTCTAAATTTTATTCTAATCTTTGCAGTGCCAACCAATGACTATTAATAGTTACGTCTGGACACGGTTAACGTCCATCAACTCGATGTGAGCCTTTTTAAGCTCTAATCGAAAATCACATACAAGCTATAGACGGCTACCTCTCTCGTTTAACTTTTTTAGTCCTACGTGACTATATAGTTATTGGTTTCGCGACACGGGATTTGGTAGCCGTTCTTGTGTCGTGATAAAAGGCTACAAATGCGAAACCAATAACTATAATGTTATGAAAACATTAATCTTTGCTACATTAGTAGCGTTCTCACTGTGCACACTCAGCGCAGTGGTTTTCTTCGGTGCCCTGCACCATGTTATAACCTTCCTATATAGTGTTTCAAGCGCACTGTATCTTTATCGCGATAGAGATGGCGGTGCTTCACCTCGCTTTGTTCTCTTGCGCATGCTCGCAAGAATCAATCGATGCGCGTCAGCATCACAAACTAAATCTATTTTAAAACCAAACACCGAATTACTATGATTGCTCATGTAAACGAATCGAGCGTAGAAGTGAACAGCGCCGTTATCTCCGAAGAATCTGCCAATGCAATAGCCCGTCTCCAGACGGATCACTGGGCTACCGAATCACTGGAGAGCGTAATGGACTATCTGGTGGATCAATCCATCCGCTGGAGCACCGACACCGACGAACGACTTGCCGTACTCGATAAGATCGAACGGATCCATTCCATTAAAAAACTTTTATCAACCCTATCTAACAAATAAAGCTATGAATAATAATAATGCACTACACCCGAACGAAATACGTCGTAATAAAGAAAAAGAACAAGAACGTATTGAAATTAAAGGTCTAATATCCGGGGTTATGTTTAATCCTCAGATGCAGATGAACCAACGACCTCATGACATAATGGGGCAGGCCTTTGAACGCGAACTGTCCGCAATTAAAAATGCCGTAATAGATCGATCACGCAAAAGAGACCGCCTGTCTATCCATAAGCTGCGCGAAATGATCGAAGACCGCGCACGCCGTGCCATAGAGTCAAACGATCCGAATCAGCGTACTAAGTTGTTGAAATATATCTACGAGCTATACAACGTTGCCATGTTGATCCAATAAGCATCAACCTTGTTTTGGCATCTCTACCCCCCGACAGCAACTT
>JBOFSC010000346.1:0-4841 GCA_051651345.1 Enterobacteriaceae bacterium | reverse complement strand
TATCGAGGCGCAGGGTTTAATACGGGATCGGGATGGCTGCTTTAATATCAATGCCCTCAGTCAATTTCAATGGCCTGGCATGAATGGTTTCTTATTGCGCTCAGGTCAGGAGTCATCGGCTGATAATGGCACGGATCAGGGGGGCAATAATGCCCAGCAGCAACCCGGCGGCAGAAACAATGCCCAGTTATCCACGGCGATTCTGGTTTTTTATCGCCTGTTGATTAACAACGGGGTTGATCGCGACCAGGCGCGGAATCTCACCCTGGTGATACTTAACTGGTTTGGCACCACACTGCCCCCTGGTTTACAAGCGCAAAGACAAAACAATCCTGCTGCTTCAGCCGGGCTACCCAAAAGAGTGATGGTCGATATCAGTCAGCTCCGAGAGATTAAGGGGATAGATCAGAAACTCTATCTCACCCTTGCCAGCCAGGTGTGCGTGCATCGTGATAATAAGCTGGCGGTCAATATCAACACATTGAGTGTGCAGCAGGCCCCTTTGCTGGCAGCACTGTTACCCAATCAAATCTCGCTGGCCCAGGCACAAGCTATACTACAGCAACGACCAACAGAGGGGTGGGCTAACATCGATGATTTATTTAAACAAAATAATCTGCCGTTGAATCCGCAGGGAGGCGTGCGGGTGTTAACCACCGAGAGCAACTATTTTGAGTTGCTGATTTGGCTGCGGGCATCCGGGCAGGTCTACCCCTTGCGCACCTTATTGCTGCGTAAACAGGGCAGGTTGTATGTACTACAGAGACGATATGGTTGGGGAGAGTAAGCAGATATGGCGAATTTATTGCTGCTGCGCCTGGGGCATGATTTAACTGAACCGGTAGAGTGGTTCTGGCGTGCGGGCAATCAGCCGCACGAATGCTGTGACGGACAACTGGCGAGCATGTATCTGTTGCCCTCTCTGGCCGACTATATTCAGCAAAGCCAGGTGACGGTACTGATTCCCGGAGATGCGGTACTGTTCAGAAAAGTACAACTGAATGGCAAAATTAACAGCCAGACCCTCAAAGCCCTGCCATATCTGATTGAGGAGTCTCTGATCAGCGATGTAGAACAACTCCATCTGGTGATCCTGGCCCGGGAGCAGTCCAATTTCTATTTAATGGGGGTGGATATACAACAGTTACAGCTGTGGCTGGGAGGGTTAAAGGAGGCGGGTATTGTGCCACAGCGCCTGTTACCGGATGTGCTGGCTGTACCTTATAGCAGCGAAAACTGGAACGCCTGCCGTCTGGGAGACCAGTGGATTATCAGAACAGAGTTATATTCCGGGGTGGCGATCAAGACTGAATGGGTTGACTCCCTGGTGACCGCCTGGAGTGATATGCCGTCCGTGACGGCCTATAGCGAAGATCCTGTTGTGCCCCATCACTGGCAGCGGGGCGAGCCGGCAGGAATACGTTTACTGGCACAGCAACCTTTAGAATATCTGCCCAACCTGCTGCAGGGGCGCTTCAAACCCAAAGTGAGTAATACAACGCTGCATCGCTGGACGCTGGTCGCCGGGCTGGCGCTGGGGGGGGTACTGTTTAGCTTGGTCAATATCGGCCTTGATGGCTATCAGCAGCAACAGCAGGTACAACGACTTAAACAGCAGCAGCTCACGCTATACCATCAGTTGCTGCCGCAAGCCCCGGGTATGGTTGACGATCCCCGCGAACAACTACAAAAGCAGCTGGATCGCCTGCAGGTTTCCGCCCTGGAGCCGGGATTTATCTGGTTAATCAAAGAGGCGGCGCCTTTGCTCAGGCAATTACCTCCGATGACGCTCCATGCTTTGCAGTATCAATCTCATCCGGCTGCCCTGGAGCTAACGTTAAAGGGGGTTAACGAGAAACAGCTACAGGCGTGGAGTGATAAATCTGCAATGAATTTACAGATAGAGATCAAGGCCACCCCTAAGAGCAACCCCCCTGCTGAGGGCATGTTAACGGTGATTCTAAGGGAAAAGCATGTTTGACAGAATACAACAGCTCTGGAACCAACATTTCTGGAATCAATACAGTGCGCGTGAGCGCTACCTGGTACTCTCCTGCCTGTTGCTGCTGGTGGTCGTGATTTTTTGGTATGGTCTTCTTTCTCCGTTACTGGATTACCGCAGCAGTTGGGAGCAGCAGCGTGTGCAGGCAGAGCAGAGCTTACGCTGGATGCAACGCAATCAGGGGGTATTGAGTCAATTAGAAGGTAACCAGACTGAGCGCAAGATGAAAAACAGCACCCTGGAGCAGATTATAGGGGAGAGCGCGCAACAAAATGGTATTATCAATCCGCACATCGTCACGGGGGCAGTGGGCACGACAGAGGTTCAACTGAGCGACGTCAGCTTTAACACCCTGCTGACCTGGCTACAACAGCTGGAGCAGCAATTTGCGGTTCAGGTTCAGAGCGCGACTCTGGTTGAATCGGGTAAACACGATGGTACTGTGACCTCGGTGAAGCTACAGTTAGTGCGCAAGGGCCACTAAAATCGCGGTCGGAGTGACGCTATAACGGTTGTGTAGCCTATAAAGTAAGCATTTGACAGAGATGTTGTACTTTTGCGAAGCAGAGGGGTTGCCAAGGGGATATTATTAGTAGATAATGCAAACCGCCTGGTGAGGGAAGCAGTGCAAAACCTTGTAAATCAAGCAAATACAAGGCGCGTTGGCAGAATGGCTATGCAGCGGATTGCAAATCCGTGGATCTCGGTTCGACTCCGGGACGCGCCTCCACTAAGCAACTCATCTCGTAAGCCCGGATGGTGGAATCGGTAGACACAAGGGATTTAAAATCCCTCGGCTGAATAGGCCGTGCGAGTTCAAGTCTCGCTCCGGGCACCAATTAAAACCAAGTAAAATCAATAAGTTATATATTTCTCAGGGTCGCTTAACGCGGCTTTTTTTGTTTTTGTCGTTGTGCAAAAAAAAGCTAATTGGCGGTGAAATGGCGGTATGTAGTAGCATTAGGGATGGAGTTAAAAACGTTGTGACAAGTCACTACACAGCAATATCATGGTTATGAAGGAGGCCACTGACGTGCGGTGTGTATTACGTTCAATATGTAGATTTCTTTCTTTTTTATTTTATAAACAATAAGATAGTTTTTGTGAACAACAAGCTATCGCGACCCAGGCACCGACCAGAGGCTGTTTATAGATTTGTGTAATTGCCAGTATTGTTGTCAATCTATTTACTGGCACTTACACTATTAAAAATAGTGCTATCTTCATCTTTCGGGAATTTCCCCTCTTTTTTTAACCGCAGAATCATGCGCTCAATGATGCAGGCCATAACATTATAAGATTCAGGGCTTGGGTGTGCAGAAATCCACCCCCTCTCCATAAATAATGACATAAGTTGATCCAGCGTCATTTGTTTGTTTTCAAAGTTTATTAAGGTGTTTTTTTCGGCTTCATAAAGTGTTTTCAATGTGTTAACGTGAGTCTGGTTCCAATAAGTATTGGGTGTATCTGCTTCTCCTTTCAGCTCTTTCTTTACGATTTTGCTGTTCAACAGTGTGCGGTTTTTGGCCTTTTTTTCTGACTTTTCATATAAATTCTGTTTCAGACCCATCAACATATCTTCACCACCAGCCACCATATAGGCAGGATAAATGCCATCTGCCATTCTGTTACGAAATGGTGCCGAGACGGAGACAAATTGCTGCGTCGGTGAATTGAAATCGTCATCTATTGGTGCAGGTATTTCAGTAAACGGTTTGGGCATTTCCACTCGAGTCGGATAACCTACACCATAACCCAGAACAGGAAGTCCGGTTTCCTGATGAAATTTCTCGACTTCTCTGATGAGATCAGGTCTGGTATGTCTGGTGCCTTCAGTTTGCATAACATCCTGATCCATCATGATGATACGCGTTGGATGATAGGCAAGAGTATCGGCAAAGGCTAAAGCAGCGCAACGTGCAGCACCAAAGCCTGTCATAGCGCCCCCATCCCAGCCAATAAGTTGCAAGTTCGGATAATTATCCATTGTATCGGCAAGAGTATCCGCATAGTATTGGAAATCGTCTTTGTGTACAATCAGATAGACTGGTTCATTATTACGCATGTTTTTGGGGTGCCACGCTAAACTGTAGTCTTTATCCAGGTCAGCTGAGATTTTTTAGCATTTCCGCCGCTGATAACCATTATTGGTATCGTATTATTTCCCAATCTGGATTTCGGCAATGGGTCTTCCGATTTTCCGCGAATAAATGAAAACCAGCAACTTTGATCGGATGAGGATTCATGTTTTCTGGCTAATTGTCGACACGTTTCGATGCGGTTGTGTAGTACTGTTTGCAAACTGGTGGCAGTATCTTCACTTATTCCTTTACTGACAATAACCGGAGCATACTTGCATGCTGCCCGGGTACTTTTATCAATCCATTTTGGATTGACTTCTATATTAATAGGAACAGAAAACTGGCTATTAGTTACCGCCTTTATTTCCGATGTGGAAATTGGTTTTGCTAATTCAGGAATCGAACGCAGGATATGCTTTAAAACAGGAAATGATATATTGTCTATCAAGGTATCTGTTTTTCGGTCATTCGCATAATAAATACATACATTACCATCACTGAAACCAGTGATATGGAAAACTTCCCCATGCAGAATAAACTCAGCACTATATGACTGCCCATCTGCACCAGATTGTGCATCCATAATAGCTTTGGTAATAATGTGATAACTATCGGCTAGTTATACGTAGGATCTTTAGGATCAACCAACTGATAACGATAGAAAAAAATGACGTATTTTTAGAAAAAAGAGTGGAAAGTGTGCTGTGATCATGATCAAATGATCATTCGCCAAAACAACCAACACAACCAACACAACC
>JBOFSC010000345.1:0-4243 GCA_051651345.1 Enterobacteriaceae bacterium | reverse complement strand
AGCTATCGACTTCTAAAGTTTGTACAATAGCCTCTCCGCGCTATTGCGATAGCGTGGGACACCGCGTTAAGCTTTTATTCCATGCCATAAGTGTGATAACGAGGCAACTCTTAAGATGACACAAGATAATAATGCGCCTGCCTGTCAGCCTCAAACAGCGACAGGAGAGGGCTCTGTTACCACTGAAAAAGTGAATTTACTGGACTTTAACCGCGCAGGCCTGCGTGAGTTTTTTATCGGGCTGGGGGAGAAGCCGTTTCGTGCCGATCAGGTGATGAAGTGGATCTACCAGTTTGGTTGTGATGATTTCGCGCAGATGAGCGATATCAATAAAGTGCTGCGCAATAAACTGCAGCAAATTGCCTTTATTCGCGCACCGGAGGTGGCGGTAGAACAGCGTTCAAGCGATGGCACGATTAAGTGGTCGCTGCAGGTGGGTGACCAGCAGGTGGAGACGGTCTATATTCCTGAAGAAGATCGCGCCACCCTCTGTGTCTCCTCCCAGGTGGGCTGCGCCCTTGAGTGCCGCTTCTGTTCCACCGCGCAGCAGGGTTTTAACCGTAATCTGCGGGTATCCGAAATCATCGGTCAGGTGTGGCGGGCCGCGCAAATTCTCGGCCCCGCTCGGGTAAGTGGCGCAAGGCCCATTACCAATGTGGTGATGATGGGAATGGGGGAGCCGCTGCTGAACCTGAATAATGTGGTGCCCGCCATGGAGATTATGCTGGATGATTTTGCCTACGGTCTGTCTAAAAGACGTGTCACCCTCTCGACTTCCGGGGTGGTGCCGGCGCTGGACAAACTGGGCGATATGATCGATGTGGCGTTGGCGATTTCTCTACACGCGCCTAATGACCAGATTCGCGATCAGCTGGTACCAATCAATCAAAAATATAATATTGAGATGTTTCTGGCTTCGGTGCGCCGCTACTTACAAAAGTCGAATGCCAATCAGGGGCGGGTGACCGTGGAGTATGTGATGCTGGATCATATTAATGACGGTACTGAACATGCCCAGGAACTGATCGCCTGCCTGCGCGATACGCCATGTAAAATTAACCTGATCCCGTGGAATCCATTTCCGGGCGCGCCTTATGGTCGCAGTTCCAACAGTCGAATCGATCGCTTTGCCAAAACCCTGATGGCGGCCGGACTGACGGTGATTGTACGCAAGACCCGGGGGGATGATATTGATGCCGCCTGTGGGCAACTCGCCGGTGAGGTGGTTGACAGAACTCGCAGAACCATGAACAAGGCGTTGAAGGAACCAATTGCCGTTCGCATGGTCAGATGATGCAGAGAGTAAAATTATGACGCGATATTGTGCTGCTGGTTTCACAATCAGTACTCTGATAATAACGGTTATTGTAATGACCGGATGCACATCTTCTGCTACCCAACGGGCCGACAGGCGGGCTGAGGCGGCGGAAACCCGTCTGCAGCTTGCCCTGACCTATATGGCGCAGGGGGAGATGGCGGCAGCACAGGCCAATTTGTTGCGAGCGCAAAGTTACGCGCCACAGGATTATCGGATCCCTCTGGCGCTGGCCCTTTATTCTCAACAACAACAACAGGTTGACCAGGCTACAGGCTATTATCAGCAGGCGTTACAAATAGCCCCTGATGAGCGCACAGTGCTAAATAATTACGGTGCGTTTTTGTGTACACTGGGACACTATAGTCAAGCTCAGCAGCAATTTACTGCGGCATTGCGTACTCTGGGGTATACTAATATGACTGATGTTCTGGAAAATTCCGCTTATTGCTTCCTGCAGGCGGGGGAGTTGGAAAAAGCGGAAGAGCAGTTAACCAGAGTCATCAGGCAATCCGCTGACAAAAGAGAACGCGTTTTGCGTGAAGCGGATCGCTGTTTTGAACAGAAGAAGATGGCATGTCGGGCAATGTTGCTCCGGGTATATACAATTTGAAAGACGACAGGTTTATGCGTCATAGGTTTGCGCTGTTACTCAGACCTATGGTTTCTACAATCGCAACAGTATCAGCAATGTCCAGCTAATGAATATTGAAACTAATCAGGAAAATAGCGAAATAACATCTATCGGCACCCGCTTACGCCAGGCTCGGGAGAAGCTTGGGTTGAGTCAGCAGGCTGTCGCTGAAAGACTCTGCCTTATGCTTTCCACTGTTCGCGAGATCGAGGAAGATCGAATTTCCCCGAAGCTGGCCCCGACCTTTGCGCGTGGTTATGTTCGCTCCTATGCGAAGCTGGTTGAGATCCCTGAAGATGAAGTGCTGTCCATGATGCCGACAGGGGAAAGTAGCAAGATTAATCGTAATACGGCACCGATGCAGAGCTTCTCTTATGCCAAAAAGCGCAAAAAACGGGATGGCTGGTTGATGCTGATCACGTTTGTTATTATCGCGGTGGTGATTGGGCTGACCGGTGCCTGGTGGTGGGAAAACTACAAGGCACAACAGACAGAACTCGATGCGATGATCAGCGGGCCACCAGAGGTGCTGCAATCCACAGGTCAGCAGAAGGAAAACGTGACGAGCGAAACAACTGGCAGAGAAGTGCCGGTACAGTTGATGCCCTCAGAGCCAGCAGCGGAGACTCAGGTCACACCCGGTCAGGTTCAGACACAGCCTCAGCCTGTTCCCCTGGTGACCCAGGCACAGACTCCCGGCGAGCAACCTGGCTCAACTACGCCAGCACCAGCCGCTGCGCCGCCTGTTTCAACCCCTCCGGTCTCTGTTGTTCCCGGCGCAACAGAACAGTCGCAGAGTGCAGTCCCTCCTGCAGGTGCTGCACCTGCTTCAGCCCAGGCTCCACAGGGCCAGCATTTGCAGATAACACCGGAAGCCGCATTACAGGCAGCCGCGACTCAGGCCCAACAGCAGATGCAGAGTCAAACCCCTGCAGCGACCACCCCGGCGGCAACGGGTAAGGCGCTGGTGATCAATTTTACCGCTGACTGCTGGATAGAAGTTCGTGATGCCACAGGTAAAGAGCTTGTCTCAACTTTGAAAAGAAAAGGTTCATCATTAGATCTGGAAGGTGAACCGCCATATAAGATAAAATTGGGCGTTCCTTCTGCCGTACAGATTATCTGGCAAGGTAATGCGGTAGATTTAGGCGATATTGCCAAGTCACATCAGGTTGCTCGTCTGACAATTCCCCTGCAACAGTAGTATTGTTGCAGGTTGCATTGCAGAATGACATGCCGTTAGCTAAGAGCTGGTTATGCATAATTTTTCTCCCATAAAGCGACGTAAATCGCTGCGCATCAATGTGGGTTCCGTTGCTGTTGGTGACGGTGCGCCCATTAGTGTGCAATCAATGACCAATACCCGTACCACCGATGTTGAAGCGACCGTTAACCAGGTGAAAGCGCTGCAAAACGTGGGGGCGGATATCGTTCGAATCTCTGTTCCCACCATGGATGCCGCTGAAGCTTTTCGCCAAATCAGGCAACAGGTGACGATTCCACTGGTCGCGGATATCCATTTTGATTATCGGATTGCCCTCAAAGCTGCCGAGTATGGTGCCGATTGCCTGCGTATCAATCCGGGTAATATCGGCAATGAGCAGCGCATCCGTTCAGTGGTGGAGTGCGCGCGTGACAGACAGATCCCCATTCGCATCGGTATCAATGCCGGTTCACTGGAAAAAGATATCCAGGAAAAATATGGTGAACCCACACCTCAAGCGCTACTGGAATCCGCCATGCGCCATGTGGATATTTTGCAACGCCTCGATTTCCCGACGTTTAAAGTGAGTGTTAAAGCCTCCGATGTCTTTTTGGCGGTGGAGTCTTATCGCTTACTGGCGCAGCAGATAGAACAGCCGATCCATCTGGGTATTACTGAAGCGGGTGGCCTGCGCAGTGGATCTGTTAAGTCAGCTATCGGCCTGGGGCTGCTGCTGGCTGAGGGTATTGGCGATACCTTACGTGTTTCTCTGGCGGCCGATCCCTGTGAAGAGATCAAAGTCGGTTTCGATATTCTGAAATCCCTGCGTATTCGCTCGCGGGGGATTAACTTTATTGCCTGTCCCACCTGCTCCCGTCAGGAGTTTGATGTTATCGCCACCGTCAATGCCCTGGAAGAGCGCTTACAGGATATTTTGACGCCGATGGATGTGTCGATTATCGGCTGTGTGGTCAATGGCCCGGGCGAGGCGCTGGTATCCACCCTGGGGGTGACCGGCGGTCATAAACAGAGCGGATTTTACATCGATGGTGTGCGCCAGAAAGAGCGTTTAGCTAACGAAGAGATGATA
>JBOFSC010000344.1:0-2814 GCA_051651345.1 Enterobacteriaceae bacterium | reverse complement strand
CAGTGGAAGTATGATGCCAAAGGACAACTGCTGGAAAGCCACGTCGCAGGTCAGCTGCAGTTCCGGGCCGCGTATGACGGCAGCGGACGTCTTTTAAAACTGACAGACGCGCGCGGTCAGGTGACGGATTACGGGTATGACGGTCAGGGCAATCTGGTCCTTGAGCGCAACAGTGCCGGGCATACTGTGCAGCGCACCTGGAATGCACAGGGACAACTGACCGGGGAGACCCGTTTCCGGGTGGCCGACCCGGATGGGGCCGGTCCGGGACAGCCCGGGGCGCCTGCCACCACCCGTTACCTGTATGATGAGAGCGGACAGCGGATGCGCTACAGCATCAGTGCGGAAGGACGGGTGAGTGAGTGGCGTTATGACAGTCAGGGGCGGGTGACCAGCCAGATTCATTACCTGACGGCGGCCACCGGCCTGACGGCTTTGCCGGCCACGGCTGAGCTGGAGGTCTGGGCAGGCAAACAGGATTTGACCCGGACCCTGCGCACGGATAATGAGTATGACCTGCGCGGGCTGCTCAGCCGCACCACGCGTTACAGTAAAGTGGATGCAAAAGGCGCGGGGGTGAAAGACGGCAGTCAGACCAGTCAGCAGTATGTGTATGACCAGAATGGTCTGCTGCTGAGTACGGTGGACAGTCTGGGTGTAGTGGTCAAGTAAATTTGGCCACAGTTTTATGTTCATCCCAATACAATCGCTCCGATTCATTGGGGGTTAATCCTCCATTATATTGATGAGGTCTGGTCTGGCTGTAATATACAACCAGATAATCGACAACATCGCGCTTTGCTTCGTGCAGGTTTTGATAGCCCATTGCAGGTACCCATTCAGTTTTAAGACTCCTGAACAGGCGTTCCATTGGGGCATTGTCCCAGCAATTGCCACGACGGCTCATGCTTTGTGTCATACGGCAGCGCCAGAGCTGTTGTCTGAATTGGCGACTGGTATAATGGCAACCCTGATCAGAGTGGAACATGATACCCTTTGGTCGTCCTCTTGCCTCCCATGCCATTGTAAGGGCCTGGCAGGTGAGGTTGCTGTCCGGTGACGATGACATTGCCCAGCCAACAGGCTTACGTGCAAACAGGTCTATGACGACAGCCAGATAGCTCCAGCCACTACCCGTCCCAATGTAGGTCACATCACCACACCAGACCTGATTGGGCTCTGCAACAGCGAACTGGCGGGCTAACAAATTAGGGGCTGTTATGTGCTCCTTTCCCGTTTTTGTATAACGGTGCTTTGGTATCTGACAACTTACCAATCCCAGCTTACGCATGATGTTTGTTGCCCGGTAGCGACTCAGAGATGTCCCCTCTTCTGAGACCATAGCTGAAATTGTTCTGGCTCCCGCAGAGCCTCTGCTTTCGTTATAAGCTTGTCTCACTTTCGCCTGCAATTCGACCTGCAGAGGACCGATTTCAGATGGTCTGTCAGACCAATATCGATAGCTGCTTCTGTTAACCCCGAACACCTCACACAAGCGTGTAACCGGATGACTCTTCTTAAGTTTCTCGATTAGCGAGAATTGTTCAGGAAGTCCGACATTAAGAGATCCGAAGCCTTTTTTAAGATAGTATTCTCTTCCTCTATCCGCTTGATTTTCTTTTCCAGCTCACGGATTTTTTGTTGTTCAGGCGTGATGGGGGATGCTTTGGGGCTTATACCCTGCATTTCGTTTTTCAACTGGTTAACCCAGGTATTCATAGCGCTTCTGCTGACGTTCATGGCTTTCGCTGCTTCAGCTATAGAATACCCTTGCTCTGTCACTAACCTGGCCGCTTCCAGTTTGAATTCCGCACTAAATGTTGGCTTATGTCTCTTGCTCATTATTCCACCTGTAATATCCAGCGTGATAGTATCACGCAACTTAATCAGGTGGCTAAATTCACTATGCCACTACAACCCCATCAGCCCGGTTAGAAAGCAGCGCCAGTATATTGCTGGCTGTATCAGGGTAGCCTTGTATTTCGATACTCGCTTTCTTTTCTGTAACACAGCGTGTTGATTGTTCAATCAAAGCCTGTTCACTGGCCCCGCCTTTTGTTACAGCAATACGTTTACCACAGGTATCAGCGAGAGAATTAATTCTCTGAGGGTTACCTTTCCTGACGACAAAAACCGACATATCGCGCATGAAATCAACAAAATCATACTGAGCCTGACGTTCCGGAAAATCTGCCACCGGGCCTATAATGATCTGATAGCGCCCTGCCTGAATGCCAGACAGCATACTGGGGAAATTAGTCACGATATGCGATTCAATCTTGATTCCAAGAAGTTCACCGAGAGCTTGCGCCAAATCCGCACTGACTCCCTCCAGCTGATTATTCTTTACGGTAGCAAAAGGAGGAAAGGCGGTGTCAAAGACACCATCAATGGCACCTTTCTCTTTGACTTTTTGGGGCAGTGAATTATATATCTTTTCGTCTTTTACTTGTGATGGTATTGACTGCGTTGCAGCAACTGTGACAGGAATCAGACTGGCTGACAGTAGTGCCGGAAGTAATACTTTTTTCTTAAACATCATCTTTCCTTAATATCTTGTTTTTGAATAAAAAGTGATATCTGTTGTTGAGGTGTTTAGTAAAGGTCATAAAGTAAAGCAATAGCATCGGCTACTTTCGTTATCATCCTCTCCTGTAATCGGCTGGTTGTAATACGAATACATATGTAGGTACTTAAGCTCATAACACATTGATGTACCTTTAATTCATTACAGGGTAAATACTAAGACCTAACGATAGCAACATACTTTTCTGATCTCGCCTGGGATGAGCTCGTTGACCATGAGTCGCAAAA
>JBOFSC010000343.1:0-2853 GCA_051651345.1 Enterobacteriaceae bacterium | reverse complement strand
AGCCAGAAGCCTTTGCTGCCCAGGAAGCCCAGCGCTGCCTGGAGTGTAACTATGTCTGTAGCAAGTGCGTGGATGTCTGTCCTAACCGTGCCAATATCTCCATCGCCGTACCGGGCTTCCGTGACCCCTTCCAGACACTGCACCTCGATGCCTATTGTAACGAGTGCGGTAACTGTGGTCAGTTCTGTCCGTGGCAGGGTCGTCCCTATAAAGATAAAGTCACGATCTTCAGCCTGCCGGGTGACTTTGATAACAGTACTAACCCCGGTTTTCTGGTAGAAGGTAATAATCTGAAGGTGCGTCAGAGTGGCAAAACCTACCAACTGAATATTGATACCTCAGGTAACATTGCCAATGCTCCGGCTGAACTCCATGATATGTGCCGTATTATCAGCCACGTACATAACCATCACAACTACCTGCTGGGGCAGGTCGAGGAGTAAAGGATGCTGATTTTAACCAATGCCACTGCGGTAGAGTTTGCACCGGCTCAGGTCACTGAAGGTGTGGATATTGTGGTGGAAGGGGATTTAATCAAGGAAGTTGGCACCAATCTGCGGGCTAAATACCCGCAGGCACAGGTGAAGGATATGAAGGGTAAAGTGGTGATGCCGGGGATCGTCTGCTCCCATAACCACTTTTACTCCGGTCTGTCCCGGGGCATTATGGCCAACATCAAGCCCTGCCCTGACTTTATCTCCACCCTGAAAAATCTGTGGTGGCGTCTGGACAGAGCACTGGATGAGGAGTCCCTCTATTACAGCGGCCTGATCTGCTCTCTGGAAGCCCTGAAAAGTGGCTGTACGGCGGTGATCGATCACCACGCCTCACCAGAGTATATTAAAGGATCACTCAATACCCTGCGCAAAGGCTTTATCAAGGCCGGTCTGCGCGGTATGACCTGCTATGAAACCACCGATCGCAACGGCGGCAATAAAGAGTTGCAGGCCGGGGTTGAGGAGAATATCGCCTTTGCCCGTCTGATCGATGCGGCAAAAGCCAAAGGGGATGAGCCCTATCTGGTGGAAGCCCATATCGGTGCTCACGCACCGTTCACGGTCTCCAATGAAGGGATGTCCATGCTGGCGGAGGCGGTGAAATCCACCGGTCGCGGGCTGCATATCCATGGCGCCGAAGATAAGTATGATGTCTCCCACAGCCATGATCATTACAGCCAGGATCTGGTAGAGCGTATGGACAGCTTTGGTCTGATCAACAACAAGACCCTGCTGGCCCATGGTCTCTATCTCTCCGATCAGGATATTGAGACCCTCAATCAGCGCGATGCCTTCTTGGTGCATAATGGCCGCTCTAATATGAACAACAACGTGGGCTATAACCACAAGTTGCCACAGTATAAGAACCTGGCCCTGGGAACCGATGGTATCGGTGCCGATATGTTTGAAGAGATGAAGTTTGCCTTCTTCAAACACCGCGATGCGGGCGGTCCACTCTGGCCTGACAGTTTCCTGCGTTTCCTGTGGAACGGTAACGAGCTGCTGGCCCGTAACTTCGGCGCACAATTTGGTCGTCTGGCTGCCGGTTACAAGGCTGACCTGACCATTTGCGACTACCTGGCCCCCACCCCGCTGGTGAAAGAGAATATTGGTGGTCATATCGCCTTTGGTCTCGGCAGTAACTCCGTTAACAGCGTGATGGTTAACGGCAATATGGTCTATGAAGATCGTCAATATCCATTTGATATTGAACCTATTTACACTGAAGCAAAAAAAGTTGCCGCGAAACTTTGGCAGCGTATGGACTCGTTGAAGTAGTAGTACCGAAAAAATCCCTTCTCAGGAAGGGATTTTTTGCTATTAGAGAGGTTAACACAATGATAGAGCAATTTTTCAGGCCGGAATCTGTCGCTCAGGCGCTTGAGCTCAAACGTCAGCATTTGGATCAAGCTGTCTATTTAGGTGGTGGTAGCAAACTGAACGCCGCCCCCACCCGGACCAGAAAAACGGTAGCCATCGACTTATCCGCCTTAGGGTTGGATAACATTCAGGAGCAGGATGGACAACTGCATATTGGCGCGATGACCCCGTTACAAAAAGTGTGGGAGTCTGCCCAAACACCGACAGCGTTACGTGAGGCTATCGGCTTTATCTACTCCCGCCATATCCGTAATCAGGCCACTCTCGGTGGAGAAATCGCTGCTCAGCAGCGGGAATCCCTGCTGTTACCGGTGCTACTGGTATTACAGGCTAAAGTGATTCTGGGTAACGGCAAACCCGTAGAGATTGAAGATTACATCAATGGGGCGCGCAATGAACTGATCCTGTCAGTGATGTTACCAGAGCCCAGGCTGCGTTGTGCCTCTCGCAAGGTAGCTCTTTCAGCCGGTGGCCTCGCCGTGGTAACGGCTGCTGTGGCGCTGGATAATCAGGGAGAGATGCGTATTGCCCTGGATGGGGTGGCAGAAAAACCACTGCGTTTACGCGATGTCGAGCGGCGTAAACTGCAGGATAGTGCCCTGGAGCAAGCGGTAGAACAGGCTATTTTTCCCACTGAGGATCTCAGTGGCAGCGTGGCCTATAAACGTTATATCTCAGGTGTGGTAGTCGCTGATCTTCTGACAGAGTGTCAGCAGCAACAAGAAGGAGTGTAGGATGAAAATTCGCTTTATGCTCAATGGAGTGCCTAAAGAGATTGAGAGCAGTCCCGGCAGTAATGTACAGGCACTTCTGTTCGCGATGGGTATGCACTCCGTACGCAACAGTGATGATGGTTTCGGCTTTGCGGGTTCCGATGCCGTCGTGTTTAATGGACGACTCGTCAATGCCTCGCTATTAATTGCCGGACAACTGGAAGGGGCCACGGTGACCACGGCGGAGTCCCTGGGAAGTTGGA
>JBOFSC010000342.1:0-2780 GCA_051651345.1 Enterobacteriaceae bacterium | reverse complement strand
CAGCAGAATAATCAACTGGCTAAAAACAGACACAGCCGTCATCGCAGCGAACAGGGGATGTTTTTATATGTGACATGGAGTGACCAGAGTCTATAAACAACCACATTACCATGGCGTGGAGGAGAGAATGAAACAGAACATATCGCTGGCAAAAGTCATCCATCTGTTTATGGCTGGCACATTGATTGTGTTCAGCTCGGGTGTGACGGCCAAAATCTATACCTCGGAGAAAACAGCCACGATTAAAGGGATCGCCCCTTACTTTAATAAAGTCGGTGCCGTGGGCTCACTACAAGAGGGGGAGACGCTGGAGATTTTAGCCAGTGGCGATAAGGCGCAATATCAATTTATCGATGAGGATGGTGATACGGATAACAGCAGTGCGACTATTACCTGGTTTCTGCTGGATGGCGACACCATAGTGGCGGGCAGTGAAAAAACAGGCAGTCAATTCACCATACCCACCGATGGCTCCGCCGTGGATAAACGTGTCGGTTTTCGTATCACTCCCCTGTCCAGCACCGGTGATCCGGACCGCAGCCGGGAATTGACCGTGATGGATGTAACCAAGCTGGGAGGTCAAAATCCACAAGGGGAACCGGGCGGCGAAGATGGTAAGCCTAACAACAGCATTAATGGCCCCGGCGGCGTTATCAGACCCGGAAAAAATATTGTCTATGAGATTCAACTCTTAGATAAGGAGGGTAAAAATATCATCAGCGATAATATCAATCCTCAGGTCAGAAATACCTATACTGCGAAGATTATGCGTAAAGATAATGGTCAGGATTATACGGCCCGTTACCAATCCTCTCTGACATGGTCTCTGGTGGAGTCCGCCGCCAGTGGTGAACCCACTGTCACGCCGCTCCCGGCCTTGAACGGGCAGACACAGTTTATCACCCAAACCAGTAACAGCAACGCTAAGGCGAAACACTCCGTCAATCAAAGCGAGCAAGGACTCTCCATTATGGTGAGCTTCGATGATGGCAACGACGCTGTAGCCGATAAGCCGAAAGGAGAAACTAAGCCACCCAAGACAGAATAAGTAAACGCGTTATAAAAGAAGGAGAACGTTATGAACAGCAGCCTGGCATTCCTGAGCACGCTATTAAACAGACCATACCCCTGTTTTATGCTGCTGATGCTTGCGCTGCTGCCTCCTGTGCAGGCAGGCGAGTATCGTAATAACACACTGCCCATATTGGGCTCTGCGCCAACACTCAGCAACAGCTTACCCATAAGAAGCCCCGATGGTCAGCTACTGGTTGCCGGGAGTAAGTTGATACTTCGCGATGGTGGCGTAAGCCCTCTGGACAATTTTACGCTCAATACGCAAGACCTGGTGATACAGGATCAGGATGGCGATCCCGTGCAGAAGGTTGTGGTCACAAACCTCACCCGAACTTTTAAAAAAAACAGTAAACCCTTAACCATAACCCCAGGCAACAGCAATTTTAATCTCTATGCCGAAGCCTGTGAAAAAATCACCGTGCAGATCACGGCCAGCCTGCGCATTATTACCAGCACAGGGATACCCAATGAGCGCGAGTATACTTCGTTGCAAAGCCCGGAATATGAGATCGAATGGCGTTACCCCGGCAATTTTATCGTAGTCAATGGTGCCCGATGGGATATGGCGCAGTATCAGCAGATTATTACCAGTGCCTTTAATGGCGCCACCTTTCAATATCAACCTGAGTGTGGCGCCGATAACTATACCTGGCAATCGACCCATCCTAATGTGACCATCTCCAGCCAGGCACAGGTGCTGTTTCAAACTAAACAGTTCAATGCCCCGCCACAGATACAGGTGACCTTAACGGGGACAAGCAAAGGTGACTGGCCCAATATGATGCACAATATCACTCTGAAGCAATGGTTTCTGCATGGCAATTTGGGTAAATACACCTGGCAGTTTGGCAGTGACTGGTGCCGACTTTATCGCGCAGGGGATATTCCACGTGCCTCGGATTTAACCGAGACGGATCCTCTTCTGATGCCACCCACTGGTCGCAAACCCGCAGGACCTCTGTGGAATCAGTGGGGAGCTGTCAGTGCCTTTCCGGCTATGACGGGCTGGACCAAATGGCCCGCCGGTGCCTACTGGACCACTGATTATAAATCACCTGACAATACGGCACTGCTGGTGGATCTTGAAAATGGGACAACGGGACGGGCTAACAACAAGCTTAATTACTTCGTCGCTTGTGTGACCACTTATTAATATTTTCCGTGTCAGGCCGAGCTTCATCACATTCTCAGCAAAAAAATCTGCCAAATAGCACCAAAAGGTTATGCTGTCAGCATTAAGTGAGTGCAGGAGTTGAAGTCATGAACCGATTTGTTATCGCTGATCCCCAGAAATGTATTGGCTGTCGCACCTGTGAAGTGGCTTGCGTAATGGCCCACAGTGACCCTTCCAGCCAGACACTGACGGCGACCAGCTTTACTCCCCGGCTCAGGGTATTAAAGGGGGATTATGTCAGCACGGCAGTGATGTGCCGCCAGTGCGACGATGCCCCCTGTCTGACTGTCTGTCCTAATGGGGCGATTGTGCGCAGCAAAGAGAGTATTCAGGTGATCGCTTCCCGCTGTATTGGTTGTAAAACCTGTGTGGTCGCCTGCCCGTTTGGCGCTATCGATGTGCTGGTACAACCGGCAACCACAGCAAATGGCAGCTTAACTGCTGTGGCTTATAAATGCGATCTCTGTGTCGATCACAGCGCAGGGCCCTCCTGTGTTCAGGTATGCCCCACCGATGCGCTGCGGCTGATCAG
>JBOFSC010000341.1:0-1220 GCA_051651345.1 Enterobacteriaceae bacterium | reverse complement strand
GGAGAACACCATCACCGGCACGATCAGCCAGAGGGATTTCCAGAACGCCGGATCACGCCAGTCCACCGCCTGACTCTCGCTGAAATAGGAGAGGCTCCACTGGGGCAGCAGATAGATGGAGAGGCCAATCAGAAAGGCGACCATCGGCAGTGCCAGCACGCTGATGGCCGACACCACGATCTGTTTGCCGGCCAGCAGCACCAGATGCAGGCCCAGCATCACCCCCAGCACCAGCAAGCCGCGCGGCAGCTCGGCATCCCCCAGCTGGTGAACAGCGAAGCTCTGGATCGCGTTGGTGATGGAGATGCTGTAGACCAGAATGATGGGGTAGAAGGCCATCAGATAGACCAGCATCAGCAGTTTGCCCGCCTTGGCACCGAAGTGCTCCTCCACCACATGGGTGATATCCCCTTCCCGATGGGAGCTGGAGAGCACAAAGCGGCTCAATGCTCGGTGGGAATAATAAGAGAGCGGAAAAGCCAGCAATAAAATAAACAGCAAAATAACCGGAGAATTACTGCCAACCGTAATAGGGAGAAATAACGTACCGGCACCGACAGCAGTGGCATATAGGCCCATGGTCCATACCGAATCGCTTTTCTCCCATTTCAATTTTGAAACAGGGTTACTCTTTTCAGCAATAGAAACACTCATTGCAATATATACCTTATTAATCTGTCATCATTATTTTTATTAGCCCGAATAACAGGCTGGAGATATGTCGTTGCATATCGCCCTGCACATGAAAAAACAACGCCGCCAGCGGCCAACAGGGCCACCGGAGAGAAACGGAGCTGCCACGCTACCATCGTTGAAATCGCTATCCGGGTCAAGGTTAATAATTCATGACTGTTTGAATCGGAA
This sequence comes from Enterobacteriaceae bacterium, assembly GCA_051651345.1. GTDB lineage: Bacteria > Pseudomonadota > Gammaproteobacteria > Enterobacterales > JBOFSC01 > JBOFSC01. The sequence continues at coordinate 356 of JBOFSC010000341.1, read as the reverse complement.
TGTTTCAAAAGACAACAGGATGTATCACATTCGTCACCCAAAACCAGATTCACGCCTGTTTGATAACATACCGATAAAACCTCATGCTGTTGCCCAACAACACAAATAAGACCAGCGATCAGGCCGATAATATTAACACCTTAAGCTGTGGAATATGAGTTAAATAATACGGCCAACTTTTCTACTAATTGACCGTGATGTCAGCCAATTTATTCAGGGTAAAAGCGCAGGCTATTTCCCACAGCGACCGGGGTGGCACTCTCAACCTGCCGGGCAGTGCGCCACCCGGTTGCGCCCTGCCCGCTTGGCCCGATAGAGCCACTCGTCGGCCCGGGCCAGCGCCTGATTGATCTCCT
>JBOFSC010000340.1:0-2845 GCA_051651345.1 Enterobacteriaceae bacterium | reverse complement strand
TTTTTGCGACTCATGGTCAACGAGCTCATCCCAGGCGAGATCAGAAAAGTATGTTGCTATCGTTAGGTCTTAGTATTTACCCTGTAATGAATTAAAGGTACATCAATGTGTTATGAGCTTAAGTACCTACATATGAGTGTGATATAGATGATAAACTGTTAAAAGTAACCATCGGAACACCTGGCTGAAATTAAACACAGAGGGGTACACCATGTGGCATGCGATAAGCCGTCTGCTGAGTGAGCATTTCGACACCCGCTATACGATCACAGATAAAAAGGAGCTGGCTGGCGGTGAAATCCATCATGCCTGTTGGGTAACCAATAACGACATTCCGGTTTTCGTTAAATACAACAGCCGCGATACGCTGCCGGTATTTGTAGCAGAATCCGAGCAACTGGAATTATTAGCCCGCAGTAAAACAGTGCGTGTACCCAGGGTTTATGGCGTCGGTTCCAGCCGTGAAGAGAGCTTCCTGCTGCTGGAGTATCTGCCGCAAAAACCCCTCGATGGGCACCACGCCTGGTGTCTGGGGCAACAGCTGGCCAATCTGCACAAGTGGATTGAGCAGCCGCAATTTGGCCTCGATTTTGATAACGATCTGGCGACCACCCCTCAGCCGAACAGCTGGCAACGGCGCTGGAGCAGCTTTTTCTCTGAACAGCGCATTGGCTGGCAACTGCAACTGGCGGCAGAAAAAGGCATCAATCTGGGCAATATTGACTTTATCGTCAGCCATGTGCAGAAAATCCTGACCCCCCATCAGCCACAACCCTCTTTGCTCCATGGTGATCTGTGGCCCGCCAATTGCGGTCTCTCCAGTGAGGGTCCGGTGATTTTTGATCCCGCCTGCTACTGGGGGGATCGTGAGTGTGATCTGGCAATGTTGCCACTCTATCCCCACTTACCGGCACAACTTTATGATGGCTATCAGAGCGTGTGGCCCTTACCGGCGGATTTTATCCAGCGGCAGCCAGTTTATCAGCTCTACTATCTGCTTAACCGCTGTAATCTGTTCGGGGGCGAGCACCTGGTGATCGCTCAACAGGCTCTGGATAAACTTCTGGCTGAGGAGTAAATCAGAACCAGCCGAGTTGTTGTATGGAGAAGTAGCCGAGCACAATAAACACCAGTGGGGTGACGTAAAGCAGGCCAACCTGGCGAAATATTGTCGGCAGTGGCAGCTGTGCCGCCTGCTCCAACTCCTGTCGACTGCGGGCGCCCTGCTCTTTTAAACCTTCCAGAATCAGTTGATCCTCAATACCTTCACGAATCGTTTTAGCCTGTCTGCTTAAACGCTGCCCACCGGCATTGATCGCCAGGCCGAAAAATATCAGGAAATAGATGATAAAAAACATCACATTGGCGGTTATCAGCCCGCTGCTAAAGTGAGGAACCGGTGCCAGGGTCCAGAATGCGTGTAAAAATGGGGTGTTAAAGCGCGCCACCTCAATGATCAGATGCAGAAAATCCGCCAGAACTGTACTCAGCCCTTGTTGCACTGAAATATTCACCTGTTTACCTGCATAGAGCAGCAGTGAGAGCGTGGTAGACAGTAGTGCGGGCAGAGCTATTAACCAACCCAGAATCCGATAGAAAATGGCGACGCGTCCCGCCTGGTGATATGTCATAGGCTCCTCTTCTGCCAATAAAAACAGCTCCAATATATAGAGAATCACACCATACTGCAAAACAATTATAGCCCCCATAACCGATGTGTCAGAAGCAATCCGTGGCACATGCTGGTAAGATAGCGAGGTCGTTTGGATTGGATTAGGTGAAATTTTGCATATTTTGTCACTGCACCCGCTGCAGCAAACCGCTTTTATCGATGAAGCTAACTGTATTGGTTGCACCAAGTGCATCAGGGCCTGTCCGGCCAGTGCTATCTTAGGGGCCAGTCGCTTTGTCCATACCGTGCTCAGTGAGCTCTGTACCGGTTGTGATCACTGTATTGCCGTTTGTCCGACACAGTGCATTCAAATGATACCGACGCTGTCCCATACTCAGCTATCACCGCGTTATACCCCTGTCAGCCTGCGACCAGAACCCCTGCCGCTCTCCCGGCAAAAAGAGCTGCCCGCCTCCGAGCCCCTGTCTGCCTCTGCTGACACAGACAGGGAAGCGCGCAAAGCCGCTGTGGCCGCCGCCATAGCCCGAGTTAAAGCCCGTAAAAACAGGGAACCCATGTGAATAATAAAAAACGGTTTGAAATCCTGACACGCCTGCAGCAGGCAAATCCGCACCCCACCACAGAGTTACACTACAGCTCGGTTTTTGAACTGCTGATCTCGGTTATCTTGTCAGCGCAGGCCACCGATGTCAGCGTCAATAAGGCGACACTGCCTCTCTATAAGGTTGCCAATACCCCGGAAGCCATCCTGGCTCTGGGCGTCGATGGGCTGAAGCACTACATCAGGACCATTGGCCTCTATAACAGCAAAGCGGAAAATATCATTAAAACCTGTGAGATATTACAGCGCGATTACCATAGCGAGGTGCCTGAAGATCGCGCGGCGTTAGAATCCTTACCGGGCGTGGGACGCAAAACCGCCAATGTGGTGCTGAATACCGCCTTCGGCTGGCCCACCATCGCCGTGGATACCCATATTTTTCGCGTCTGCAACCGTACCCGTTTTGCACCGGGTAAGAATGTCCTTGAAGTAGAGAAAAAATTGCTGGCCGTGGTACCCAAAGAATTTAAGGTGGATTGCCATCATTGGTTTATTTTACATGGTCGCTATACCTGTATTGCCCGCAAACCACGCTGTGGCTCCTGTATTATTGAGGACCTGTGTGAATATGTTGATAAGTGCGAATTATACGTAGGATCTTTAGGATCAAC
>JBOFSC010000339.1:0-5810 GCA_051651345.1 Enterobacteriaceae bacterium | reverse complement strand
CTGATTTACGCATATTATCGATAGCCAGTTCAATGTCGCCATTTGCTTCAACCAGTGCTTTCTTGCACTCCATCATGCCTGCGCCGGTGCGCTCGCGCAGCTCTTTTACCATGGATGCGGTAATATCAGCCATTCTTCTTTCCTCGGTTATTGCTCATCAATGAAGCGGGCTCCAGTGATGATAATTAACAGACAGGGGCCCCCGGGCCCCTGCTAACCAACATATGACAGAACATGCCTTGCGACTCATTCTGCTTCAATAAAGTTCTCTTCTTCCGCCTGGGTAACCAGATCCTGCGAGCGTCCTTCACGGATGCTGGCGGCAACGGTGCCCAGATAGAGCTTGATAGCGCGGATCGCATCGTCGTTGCCAGGAATGATGAAATCAATACCATCGGGATCAGAGTTGGTATCCACAATGGCAAATACCGGAATACCCAGATTATTGGCTTCTTTAACTGCGATATGCTCATGGTCGGCATCCACCACAAACAGAGCATCAGGCAGTCCGCCCATATCTTTGATACCGCCCAGGCTGTTTTCCAGCTTTTCCATCTCACGGGCACGCATTAACGCTTCTTTTTTGGTCAGTTTATCAAAGGTGCCATCTTCAGACTGGGTTTCCAGATCTTTCAGACGCTTGATGGACTGGCGTACGGTTTTCCAGTTAGTGAGCATACCACCCAACCAGCGATGGTTCACATAGAACTGATCGCAGCTGTTAGCCGCTTCCTTAACCACATCGCTGGCAGCACGCTTGGTGCCGACAAACAGGATTTTACCCTTGCGGGAAGCGATTTTACCCAGTTCTGCCAGCGCCTCGTTAAACAGAGGAACGGTTTTCTCCAGGTTGATGATATGAACTTTATTGCGCGCGCCGAAAATAAACGGCTTCATCTTGGGATTCCAGAAACGGGTCTGGTGACCAAAGTGAACACCTGCCTGCAGCATATCGCGCATTGAAACTGTTGCCATTATAAACCTCTATAGATAATTGGGGTTATGCCTCCAGATATCCCATAACGGCGACCCCAAAGAACAACTTCTCCCGGAGCACCCCGCCGTATGTGTCGACATCTGTGTGTTATGACCCATAAAATTGAGTTCTTATGGCGCCGGTACTGAAAAAACAATACGCAACGCCGGCGCGCTTTATACCATAAACTGCCCCCCGACACCAATATTTGTTGCTGGTCGCGCATTGTTCATTTGGCAGCGGACAGGCAGGCTGTTACCATGATGCGAAACTCATTCTCATTTGCTGGCTGCGGTGGAGCGCCCCATAGATGACTATTGAAATTAAAAACGCACAAGAATTGGAAAAAATGCGCGTCGCGGGCCGACTGGCCGCAGAAGTGCTGGAGATGATCACCCCTTATGTCCAGCCGGGTATCAGCACCGGGGAGCTGGACAGGCTGTGTCATGACTATATTACCAACACTCAGCAGGCTATTTCCGCTTGCCTGGGCTACCACGGTTTTCCCAAATCGGTCTGTATTTCTGTCAATGATGTGGTCTGTCATGGCATCCCCAGTGATGACAAGAAGCTGAAAGCCGGTGATATCGTCAATATCGATGTGACGGTGATCAAAGACGAGTTCCATGGCGATACCTCCATGATGTTTATGGTGGGAGAGCCGACGATTCAGGGGCAACGTCTGTGTCAGGTCACTCAGGAGAGCCTCTATATCGGTTTGCGTCAGATCAAACCGGGTGTACGCTTACGCCAGATCGGCAAACAGATTCAGCTCTATGTGGAGGCCCATGATTTTTCTGTGGTTCGCGACTACTGCGGTCACGGTATTGGTCGTGGATTCCATGAAGCACCCCAGGTACTGCACTATGATGCAGACGATGGTGGCGTGATTCTGCAAGAAGGTATGACGTTTACGGTAGAGCCCATGGTCAATACTGGCGGTTTTCATGTGCGCCTGATGAACGATGGCTGGACGGTTAAGACCAAAGATCGCGGCTTATCAGCACAATATGAACATACTATCGCGGTCACCGCCGATGGCTGTGAGATCCTTACCCTGCGTAAGGATGAAACTATCAGCCGTTTCCTTACGGCACCGTAAGTAACAGAGCCTATGTCTGCCACCACTCCCCGTTCTCCGGCCCTGTTTGCAGATCATGAGATCAGCTGTAGCCCTCTTAAGCAGGAGCTGGAGCAGTTTAATCAGTGGCAGCGTGAGCAGTTTATGGCCGGAACGCCAGTGGCGGCGCTGCTGCTGGAACGCTCCGACTATATGGATCAACTGTTGCTGCGCTTGTGGCACTTTTTTGCCTTTATCCCTGGCGATACCCATGCGCAGCAGCACTCCCTGTCGTTAATCGCAGTGGGGGGCTATGGTCGACGTACCCTACACCCCCTGTCTGATATCGATATCCTGATCCTGTGCCGCCAGCCCCTTGACCCAGAGCAGGAGCAGCGTCTCTCCGCCCTGGTAGCTCTGTTATGGGATCTACGTTTGCAGGTGGGGCACAGCGTCAGAGACCTGTCACAGTGCCTGCAGTGCGCCCGGGAAGAGTTAACCGTGGTCACCAATCTGCTGGAGTCTCGCCTGTTGAGCGGCGATACCGCCCTGTTCCTTGAATTAAAGCAGGCGCTGTTTAGCGACACATTCTGGTCGTCTGAGCGTTTCTTCCACGCTAAATGTCAGGAGCAGGCGGCCCGCTATCACCGTTACCATGACACCAGCTATAACCTAGAGCCGGATGTGAAATCGAGCCCCGGCGGGTTGCGTGATATTCATACTCTGCTGTGGGTAGCCCTGCGCCATTTCGGTGCCATCAACCCCCAGGAGATGGTGCGCTTTGGTTTTCTCACCGAGGCCGAGCGGGAAGAGCTGGAAGAGTGCCTCCATTTTCTCTGTCATCTCCGTTTTGCCCTGCATCTGACCCTGAACCGTTATGATAACCGCCTGCTGTTTGACCGCCAGTTAAGCGTCGCCACCCTGCTCGGCTACCAGGGGGAGGGCAATGCTCCCGTGGAAGCGATGATGAAGGCGTTCTATCGCGTCACCAGGCGGGTACGGGAGCTGAATGGCATGCTGTTGCAGCTGTTTGATGAGGTGATTTTACATCCCAGGGAGCAACAGCCCCCGGTCAAAATTGATGATTCCTTTCAGCTCCGGGGGACTCTTATCGATCTTCAGGACAGCAAGTTGTTTATGCAACAGCCGGAGTCCATCCTGCGCCTGTTTTACGTGATGGCAAAAGACGCCAGGGTGACGGGGATCTATTCCGCTACTTTGCGCCAACTGCGTTATGCCAGACGCCATCTGTCGCAACCGCTTTGTGCCACAGCGGGAGCGCGGGAGCTGTTTATGGCGATTCTGCGTACCCCCGGCGCGGTAGCGCGTGCGCTGCTGCCCATGCATCGCCACGGGGTATTATGGGTCTATATGCCGGAGTGGCTCAATATCGTCGGCCAGATGCAGTTTGACCTGTTTCACGCCTATACCGTGGATGAACATACCATCCGTGTCCTGTTGAAACTGGAAAGTTTTGCCAACCCTGACAGCCAGCAACAGCACCCTCTGTGCGCGGCACTCTACCCTGAAATCCCCAGGCCAGAGTTATTACTGCTCGCCGCCCTGTTTCACGATATTGCCAAAGGGCGCCATGGGGACCATTCGCAACTGGGGGCCGAAGATGCTCTGCAATTTTGTGCACTACATCAGCTCAGCGCTCAGGAAAGCCATCTGGTGGTCTGGCTGGTACGCTACCATCTGTTGATGTCCATTACGGCTCAGCGCCGTGATATTGAAGATCCCACCGTGATCAGTGAGTTTGCCCGACTGGTGGAGAGTGAAGAGCAGTTACACTACCTGCTGTGTCTGACCGTCGCAGATATGTGTGCCACCAATGAAAAAACATGGAATAGCTGGAAGCAGAGCCTGTTACGGGAGTTGTTCGGCGCTACTGAACGCCAGCTTCGCTCTGGTATCAAACATCAGCCGGAGCTGCGACAACTTATCCGCCAACATAAGCAGATTGCACTGCAAATGCTGCAAAAACAGCAGATTGCCCCACAGCAGGCGGAAGCCCTGTGGCGCCGTTGCCGTGCTGACTATTTTCTGCGCCATACTCCGAAACAACTGGCCTGGCACGCCAGGCACCTGATCCCTCACGACCAGCAACTGCCGCTGGTGCTGGTCAGCCGTTTTGCCTCCCGTGGCGGTACCGAGATCTTTATCTATGCACCGGATCGTCCCTGGCTGTTTGCCACGGTGGCCGGTGAACTGGATCGGCGTAACCTGAGTATCCATCAGGCGCAGATCTTCACCAATCGCGATGGTTTTGCCATGGATACTTTCGTAGTGCTGGAGCCGGATGGCTCTCCCTTAAACAACGAGCGTCGACATCTGGTGGCTAAAGCCCTGTTGCAGGCACTACAGACTGTGAAGAAACCTTCCGCCCGTGGACGACGCCCTTCCCCCAGTCTGCGTCATTTCAACGTGCCAACCCAAATCCGTTTTCTCCCGTCCCCTCATGGACGGCGCTCTTATATGGAGCTGATCACTTTGGATCAGCCCGGCCTCCTGGCCCGCCTCGGTCTGATTTTTGCTGAACTTGGCCTCTCCCTGCACAGTGCGCGTATCAGCACGATTGGCGAGCGCGTTGAGGATCTCTTTACTCTGACTGAGGGGGACAGAAGCGCCCTCTCATCTGAAACCATTGAATTGCTGGCAGAGAAGATCAATACAGCGCTATCCGATTGATCTTATTTAATCTCATCTTTTATCCCGTTAACTATACTTACAGGTGGTCCCTTTATCCATTAAGTTGAAGAGTAAACCCTATGCCTTTGAGAATAGACACCAACTTAACGATAACCGATAAAAGATTGTCTCGATTACAGAACGGCTCGAATAAAACCCAGGCGACGGATATGGGTTGGCTGGATAAACGGCTTCATCCCGATAAAAAAAATATTCTGGAATTATTATATGATTTGATGCATCACGATCTCGACAAGAGTCATTCCCTGATGGAGGGGATGGAGGTTGTGGGTAAGTTTAATCAGTTAAAACAAATCATTGAGGCTCATCACCCCAATAAATTAACAGCGAGCATCAAAGAATTTACCCTTGATGAATCTGAGCAAGAATGCGCTTATGTTTTCCATTATATGCTGTTTAATGATAAGGATGTGCCAATAATGGATAATCACTGTTTTTATGGTGCCATTCACACCTCTCTGAAAGAGGTAGAGTCACGGCCCCTCACCAATGGCGCTCAATATCTTGATAGTGATACCCCAGATGAGCACGCTCTGTCTCTGGCCATGCAGAAGTTAACCTCTGAATTCAGAGTCGATGAGCAGGGTAATAAGGAATTTTATATGCAGGGTATCTCTGAGAACAATATGGGGAGAGTAGGATTTGATTTGCTCAGCGATGAGACAAAAGAGAAAATGAATGCCTCGCCTGAGCTGTGTGCAGAGTGGATCTCATTTCAGATGAAATTATTTGATTATATTTCTGATTCCCATGAGTTTATTACAGAAGTTAAGTTAACGGCGGCTAACCTTGAAGCAACTACGGGGACCCCTCCTGAAACATGGATAACAGATATGGATAATTCCATCAAAAAAATACGTAGCTCCCTTGAAGCACATAAAGCTTATCAGTTTAATCATCGCCCTCCGGCCAATACCACTTTTGCCTGATTATACGTAGGATCTTTAGGATCAACCAACTGATAACGATAGAAAAAATGACGTATTTTTAGAAAAAAGAGTGGAAAGTGTGCTGTGATCATGATCAAATGATCATTCGCCAAAACAACCAACACAACCAACA
>JBOFSC010000338.1:0-5254 GCA_051651345.1 Enterobacteriaceae bacterium | reverse complement strand
GGAGCCACGGTAATTTTCTGGAGTACGGAATCACCCTGGCTCGCTAAGTCGTAATTATTGTTAAACCGTAATCACCTGGACACCTTTATCCGTCAACTCCTGGAGTACTCGGGTGTCGGATTGGGTTCCGGTGATTACGATATCGATCTGTTCGGTACGGCTAAACAGCATCCCGGAACATTCGCCGATCTTGCTACTGTCCACCAGCACTACCAGTTTGCCCACATTGTTGATCATCTTCTGCTCCACCAGCGCGGTGATCACATCGGTTTTATATAAGCCCTCTTTGGTCAGGCCATGACCGCTGGTAAACATCCAGTTGCCTGCAAAAAGATCGGCATAGCTCTCCTGGGGAAATAGCGTAATACCGCGATCGCGCTGATATTGTCCGCCCATGATCACCACGCTTTCATGCCCATGCTCAATCAGGTAATTGGCCAGAGAGAGATAATTGGTGATCACCTGTACCTCTTTACCACAGATCTCCCGACCCAGTAAAAAAGCTGTGGAGCCGCAGTTGATCACCACACTTTCACCGGGTGAGCAGAGCATGGCAGCCCGGCGGGCAATGCGTCTCTTTTCGTCCAGATTCTGGGTTTGATGAATATTCAGCGGTGTCCAGACATTAGAGGTTTTCTCAGGTATCTCAGCGCCATTACGCACTTTTTTCAGACGACCCGCCCTGTCCAGTTTGATGATATCCCTGCGGATGGTGGCCGGAGATACGGCGAAGGCTTTGACCATATCGGCCACGCTCAGTTGGCTCTGTTGTTGCAGAAGTTCAACAATGGCATTGTGGCGCTGGGGTTCGGTCATGATTATTCCAGTTCAGAAGGTGAGAGATTTGACGATTATACAGGATGAAACGCGCATATGTAATCACAGCGCAATCAAATCACTCTTCCGACTCCGGGTCATTATCCTGTACCAGCAGTTCGTAGCAATCACCACGGCACAGGATGTCACTCAGCTCCAGAATAGCGCCCTGTGAATTGACAGAGAGTTGACGGATAGAGAGCAGCGGGGTGGCAGCGGGGATATTGAGCAGAATGGCGGTTTCTGACGAGCAGGGCACCGCCCGCAGACGGTAGTTGCGTTCTGTTGCCACGATATTGTGCTCACGCCACAGGGCATAAAGGGAGCCTTCCAGGGTCTCTGGATCGGGTAAAAAGGCGTGTGGAATATAGGTGTTTTCCAGAGAGATGGGTACGCCATCCGCAAGGCGAATGCGGCGTAAATGGGCGATAAGATCCCCTTCATCCAGCTGCAGCGAAGCGGCTATTTCAGCGCTGGCGGGCAGCTTACTGCGTAGCAGCCACTGATTTTCCAGGTTCACATGCTGGCTGACGATTTGGGTGGTCAGGCCCTGATCTCGATGAAGGCGATAGTCAATATGGTGGATAACCTGAGTGCCCTGTCCCTGTTTGCGCTGCACCAATTGTTTTTTTTCCAGCAGTGACAAGGCCTTGCTCACTGTGACTCGGGAGAGCTGCAGTGAGTCGGCCAAAATACGCTCTGCCGGCAGAAAATCTCCGGGGCGAAAAATTTGTTGCCGGATGCCTTGCTCAAGGGTTTTGGCAAGTTGCATATAACGTGGTGCCGCAGAGGCCACCAGATTTTGTTTAATCCAGTGCAGCAATGACTCCATTATGTCTATTCCTTTTGGGACACAGGTATGTATCAAGGGTAGGCTACCCCCTTGATGCGTAATTTAATATTATACCCGCCTGGCTGCAACTTGAAAGACGACGTGTATATACTACTGATCAGTGAAAAGGGCATCGGCTAGTAAATGACCCTGTACAGCCATGCTCTGATTTCGGGTTCTTGAGTGCGTGTATAAACAGAAAAAGTTGGAGGAATATCTTTATCAAATCCACTTGCTGCAATCCCAAAAAGTTGCAGCGAGCCATCGGTTGTCTGAACTAAAGCCGGAGAGCCGCTATCACCAGGACGGATACCCTGATGGTCAACAGGGAGTGCCCCGAAATTATTCATTTGATCCAAGATAATTCCCGGATCTAACTCATTCATTTTTTCGATGGATTGCGCTTCTGTGGCGATAGTGTGATAACCGTAGCGCAGCAGATCGACATTATTCGTCAAATCATGAACCCCAAAACCATATGTAATAAAAACTGTACCCGCCGTATCCAACTTGGGAAATGCAGGAGCAATGGTGACCACATGGTGTGGTTCCCCATCCGTCTCAACCTGTACAACAGCAATGTCGTTGGTATATAAATAAAAATGGTTGTAGTACGGATAGATATCGATTTTTTTCAGAGCCAGGCGTTTAAATGTGTCTGGCTTTGACAGATCAAAACCCCCATAAATAATAAAACGATCTTTTATGGTTGCGGGTTTGCCTTGATAATAAAGGCAGTGCGCTGCAGTCACTAATTTGTCTTGAGCTACCCAAGTGGCACCACAAAGACATCCATGTTGGTAATCCGTTCCGTAACTACTCTCAATTGCCGCGATATAAGGAATGGCATCATGCACAAGTGTCCCATTCCAGATAGCAAAAGCAGAGGAGAGCGTGCAAAAATAAAGTGACAACAGACAAGCGTAGATTTTTATTAACTTATTCATAATAAACATCTTTTCAATTTACTGTTATCCTGTTCAATCGAGTATATGGCATGTGCAATTTCAATGAAAATACTCATTTGTTATATAAAATAAACATAATTATAACCATAACAAATAGTATTCCTTTGCATCCTTTTTGAACTTCAATAAATTTTTTTGGTATTTAAATGGACTTGTTTTGGTTGTATTATCGCCGTTCACGAACTAAGATAATTTAGTTAAAAATAATACAACATCCATTTTTCTGTCTCTTCGGCAGTTTGCGTCAACACCAGGGACGCTGCCAAAGTGAGATCTTAAGGAGTACATCATGCCCGCGCGCAGCACTTATTCACGTATTTTGGGTTGTCTGTATGGTCAGGCAGCCGGGGATGCATTAGGTATGCCATCAGAACTGTGGCCCCAGGCGCAGGTAAGGCGCTACTTTGGCTGGATTGATACTTTTCTGCCGGGCCCTGAGAGTAATCCTGCGGCGGTCGGTTTTCGTGCCGGGGAGTTTACCGATGACACTCAGCAGGCTATTGCTCTGCTGCAGGCGCTGCTGAGTGAACAGGGACGGGTGAATCCTCAAGTGATCGCCCACAACATTCTCGCCTGGGCAGAGCGCATCCAGGCATTTGAGCGCAATATTCTCGGGCCCACTTCTAAAAGAGCGTTGCTGGCCTTCAGGGATGGCGCGAATGTGGCCGATATTGCCTGTGACGGAACCACCAACGGTGCTGCGATGCGCATCGCTCCGTTGGGTTGCCTGTTATCAACCCGGGATCGTGATCAATTTATCCATCAGGTGATGTTGGCCTGTAGCCCGACTCATAAAAGTGATATTGCCATCGCGGGGGCGGCGGTGATCGCCTGGAGTATCAGCCGGGCAATTGAGGGGGCAGAGTGGTCGACGATTAAACTGGAATTGCCGCAACTGGCCCATGATGCCCAGCAGAAAGGCTCTGTCACTTTTAGCCCGGCCCTCAGCGCCCGGTTAAAGTGGGCTTACAGCCTGACCTCGTCACTGCATAATAGCCCGTCTGAGCAGTGGCTGGATACCCTCTATCACAGTATTGGCAGTGGTATGGAGACCATCGAATCCATTCCGACGGCCATCGCCCTGGTGGATGCGGCCCAGGGGAAACCCTAGGAGTGTGCGATTTTGGCGGCCAATTTGGGAGGAGATACGGATACCATCGGTGCCATGGCAACCGCGATCTGTGGTGCCTTAAGTGGTATCGAGGCGTTTCCGACTCACTGGGTGGAGACGCTCAACCAGGCAAATCAGATAGATTTTCACGTTTGGTCCGAGAGCTTAACGCATTTTCGTTGTCAGCAGTAACGCATCAGGAGTTGAAAATGGCACTAATGGATAATGAAAAAGAGGGATGGTCGGTTGAGGAGATCGGCATTGCTCAGGTGCCTGATGAGCAGTGTACGGCCACACTATTGCAACTGTTCTGGGTCTGGTCAGCGGCCAATATCGGCATTCTGGGGGTGGTGTATGGGGCGATTATTGTCAGCTTCCAACTCTCCTTTGTGCAGGCGGTGCTGGCGGGGATTCTCGGTGTCGCCAGCTTTGCCCTGGTCGGCCTGACCAGCTTCGCCGGACAACGTGGACGGACCTCCACCTTGACCTTGTCACGGGTTATTTTTGGTCGTCGCGGCAATATTGCGCCCACGCTGTTCAGTTGGGTCAATCTGATGGGGTGGGAGACGGTCAATATTATCACCGGTACCCTGACGCTGGCGGCGCTGTTGCAGACCCTGGGGCTCAGTAGTGGGCTTTTCACCACGGCAATCAGTCTGCTCTGTTTTGCCTCGCTGGTGATTGGTATCAGTATGCTGGGCCAGAATGTGGTGGTGACTCTGCAAAGCTGGTTAAGCCGCATTTTTGGCACCATGACCCTGCTGGTGGCTCTCTATATCTTTATCACCACCGACTGGCAACTGGTATGGGCGATTGCCGGGGCAGATTATAGCCGCTATCAGAGCGCCGCTTCGGATAAGGGGCGGATTTTCACTGCGGTGATGTTAGGGGCCAGCCTGCCGTTACTACTGTTGATTTTAACTGGTATTCTGCTCTCCGTGCATTTGCCGGATCTGGTGAGTTCCAGCAATCCGATAGCCCTGATCGGCTCGGTTTTACCTCCCTGGATGGCGATTCCCTATCTGATGGCCGCCACCGCCGGAATTGTGACTATCGCTGTGCTCAGCCTCTATTCCGCCAGTCTCAACTTGCTGACGATTGGGGTGAATGTGAAGCAGGTGATCGCCGTGCCGTTGAATGCGTTGCTGATTCTGGCGCTGGCAATCTATGTGCTGTTTGTTTCCGGGGATTTCCTCGATACCTTTATCACCTTTTTGATCTTCTGTGGGGTGTTTCTCGCATCATGGGAGGCTATCTTTATCATGGATTATCTGTGGTTGCGCTGTCACCAGGGGTATGCTGCGGATGCGCTCTATGGTGAAGAGAATCGCGGTGTGCGGGTGGCACCGCTGGCCTGTTGGTTGCTGGGATCACTGGGTGGATTACTGGTCAGTAAAACAGGTTTTATCGATGGACCGTTGGCAACGGGGATCTTTGCGGATTCCAGTCTGGGGCTGTTTGTGGCCTTTTTGATTAGTTGGTTGAGTTATACGATCTATCTGTTGTGTCGGGCTAAATAGGTGAGCA
>JBOFSC010000337.1:0-4135 GCA_051651345.1 Enterobacteriaceae bacterium | reverse complement strand
GGTTATCGGATGCGCCGCAAGTACGTCCCTGTAGGCTCGAACTTGCCGCGTCCTGCGGCAAACGGTCCGATAACCTGTACCGCCTCCACCTGTAACGTTATTATGACGAACTATTTAGGCGTGTGTAGTGGCATTCCCTCAGGTTTTCCGCTGTAAAATCGGTCGCAGAAAATGCGCTGTGTGAGATTGCTGGCACTGTATCAGGCTCTCTGGTGTGCCTGAGGCGATAATCTCTCCGCCACCACTGCCACCTTCTGGTCCCAAATCGACAATCCAGTCTGCAGTTTTAATCACATCCAGATTATGCTCAATCACCACGATGGTATTCCCCTGGTCACGCAGTTTATGCAGCACTAACAGCAGTTGGGCAATATCGGCGAAGTGGAGCCCGGTGGTGGGTTCATCCAGCAGATAGAGCGTCTGGCCGGTGCCGCGCCGCGACAACTCTTTAGCCAGTTTTACCCGCTGGGCCTCACCGCCGGACAGGGTGGTTGCCGATTGTCCCAGGCGAATATAGGAGAGCCCCACATCCACCAGGGTTTGTAGTTTGCGTGCCAGCATCGGGATAGCATCAAAAAAGAGGCGCGCTTCCTCGACAGTCATCTCCAGCACCTGGTGGATATTTTTATCCTTATATTTAACCTCCAGGGTCTCCCGGTTATAACGCTTACCCTTGCACTGATCACAGGGGACATAAATATCCGGCAGAAAGTGCATCTCCACTTTGATCAGCCCATCTCCCTGACAGGCTTCACAGCGTCCGCCACGAACGTTAAAACTGAAACGGCCTGGGGTATAGCCTCTGGCCCGTGATTCGGGCACACCGGCAAACAGTTCGCGAATCGGGGTAAACAGACCGGTATAGGTGGCCGGATTGGAGCGAGGTGTTCTGCCGATGGGACTCTGGTCGATATCGATCACCTTATCAAAGTGTTCCAGCCCCTCAAGGGAGCGATAAGGGGCTGGTTCGCTGTTGGTGGTGGCACCGTTGAGACGGCGCTGAGCCACAGGAAACAGGGTATCGTTAATTAAAGTGGATTTGCCGGAGCCTGAGACGCCGGTAATGCAGATAAACAGCCCTACCGGCAGGGTCAGGGTCACATTTTTCAGGTTATTGCCAGTGGCGCCGCTCAGCTTCAACACCCGGTTCGGATCTGCGGGGATACGCTTCTGCGGAATCGCAATGTGTTGTACACCACTTAAATATTGTCCGGTGAGAGATTCTGCCACGGCAGTCACTTGCGCCAGTGAACCCTGAGCGACAATGCGCCCTCCATGGACACCAGCACCGGGACCGATATCGATAATATGATCGGCGGCGCGGATCGCATCTTCATCATGTTCCACCACGATCACGGTATTACCCAAATCGCGCAAACGCAGCAGTGTCTCCAGCAGACGGGCATTATCCCGCTGGTGCAGACCGATGGAGGGTTCATCCAGCACATACATCACCCCCACCAGACCGGCACCGATCTGACTGGCGAGGCGGATACGTTGCGCTTCGCCCCCGGACAGGGTTTCCGCAGAGCGGGATAAAGAGAGATAGTTGAGCCCCACATTCACCAAAAATTGCAGGCGATCGCCGATCTCCTGCAAAATTTTCTCGGCAATCCGAGCCCGTTGCCCTTCCAGAGTCAGGGCGCGAAAGAATAACAGCGCTTCTCCGATACTGAGCTCAGTAATCTGTGGCAAAGTACTGTTCTCCACAAAGACATTGCGCGCCTCTTCCCGCAGGCGAGTCCCCTGGCAACTGGGGCAATGGCGGTTACTGATATATTTTGCCAGCTCTTCGCGCACCGCAGTGGATTCCGTTTCGCGGTAACGGCGCTCCATATTGGGCAGCACCCCTTCAAAGGCGTGGTTACGCACCACGATATCACCACAGTCATTGATATATTTAAACTGGATACTCTCTTTGCCGGAGCCATGCAGGATGATCTGCTGTACCTTGCCAGGTAACTCGTCAAAGGGTTTTTCAATATCGAATTTATAGTGATCGGCCAGAGAAGTGAGCATCTGGAAATAGTAAAAATTGCGTCGGTCCCAGCCGCGTATGGCACCGCCCGCCAGAGAGAGTTCGCTGTTTTGCAGCACACGATCGGGATCGAAGAATTGCTGTACGCCCAGGCCATCACAACCCGGGCAGGCACCCGCCGGATTATTAAAGGAGAACAGGCGTGGTTCCAGTTCACTCATACTGTAACCGCACACAGGGCAGGCAAAGTTGGCAGAGAACAGCAGAGGTTTACTCTCCGGCTGATCCATATCCATCACAATGGCGCTGCCCCCGGAGAGCTCCAGGGCGGTTTCAAAGGATTCTGCCAGACGCTGGCTCAGGTCGGCACGTACTTTAAAGCGATCCACCACCACTTCAATGGTATGTTTCTTATGCAGTTCCAGAGTGGGGGGATCGGAGAGATCACACACTTCGCCATCGATACGGGCGCGGATATAGCCCTGAGACGCCAGATTCTCCAGGGTTTTAACATGCTCCCCTTTGCGCTCTTTAATCACCGGGGCCAGCAACATTAAGCGCTTGCCTTCCGGCTGAGTCAGGACATTGTCCACCATCTGACTGACAGTTTGTGCTGCCAGTGGAGTGTGATGGTGTGGACAGCGTGGCTCACCGACGCGGGCAAACAGCAGGCGCAGATAGTCATAGATTTCGGTGATAGTGCCGACAGTGGAGCGAGGGTTGTGCGAAGTGGATTTCTGTTCGATGGAGATGGCGGGGGAGAGACCTTCAATATGGTCCACATCCGGTTTCTCCATCAGGGACAGAAACTGCCGGGCATAGGCGGAGAGAGACTCGACATAGCGACGTTGCCCTTCCGCGTATAGGGTATCGAAAGCCAGGGAGGATTTACCAGAACCTGACAGACCCGTGATGACGATCAGTTTATCACGAGGGATGGTCAGATTGATGTTTTGCAGATTATGGGTACGTGCTCCCCGAATATCAATTTTATCCATACAATTTGTCCGAACAACAGGGTCTCGCCACAGAAAGAGGGCGGCATTATGACACAAAAAAAGCTGAATGAATATCCAGTAGTTGTTGCAACAATCGACAAATTTCAGTACAAAGCGCCAACCAGTACGCAGTATCCTAAAAAACCAGGGTATACTGCTTTGTTAATCGCGTTGAGTATATTAATTTGAAGACTACTGACTAATCGGGAGAGAAAACTATGGCCAGCAGAGGCGTTAACAAAGTGATTTTGCTCGGGCATCTGGGCCAGGACCCGGAAGTTCGTTATATGCCAAATGGGGGAGCCGTTGCCAACCTGAATCTGGCCACCTCAGAGAGCTGGCGTGACAAACAGACCGGTGAGATGAGAGAAAAAACAGAATGGCACCGGGTATCCATTTTTGGCAAGCTGGCCGAAGTGGCGGGTGAATATCTGCGTAAGGGCTCTCAGGTCTATATTGAAGGGCAGTTGCAAACCAGAAAATGGCAGGATCAAAACGGCCAGGATCGTTACACCACAGAAGTGGTGGTCAATATTGGTGGCACGATGCAGATGATTGGTGGTCGTCAGGGTGATGCCCAGGGCGGCGGCCAGGGTAACTGGAATCGGCCACAACAGGAAAATGCCTTCGCCGGGGGTGCCCCAGCGGCGGCCTCTTCAGCAGCGCCTTATACGCCCCCTCCCTCAGCACCAGCGACAGGTAATGAGCCCCCCATCGATTTTGATGATGATATTCCGTTCTAACGGGGTTGTTTAAGCGTTGTCGACAGGAAATGATGTCCTCTGTTTTTTAGGGACATCATTTTTTTATCGTGTCAATAAAATAAAAACAACTATACTTTTTAAGGAGTTTAAGGGTTATTTATTAAACAGGTCTGCGTCATAAATCATTAACCGCCGTATAAGCTCATCTGATATTGCAGGGTCTTTTAACGTTCAATAAATATCTTCCAAGATGGGGCTGATATGTCACGGTTAATAGATGGGATAGGGCAAAAAGAAAAGCAATGTCACTTATTAAAGGTTCATATGTAGGTACTTAAGCTCATAACACATTGATGTACCTTTAATTCATTACAGGGTAAATACTAAGACCTAACGATAGCAACATACTTTTCTGATCTCGCCTGGGATGAGCTCGTTGACCATGAGTCGCAAAA
>JBOFSC010000336.1:0-2279 GCA_051651345.1 Enterobacteriaceae bacterium | reverse complement strand
TGTGTCGTGCTGCAGTGGAAGGGGCCACCTTCGGTTTGCGTTACGGTCTGGATCTGTTTAAACAACAGGGTATCGTGCCGGATGAAATTCGCCTGACCGGTGGCGGGGCTAACAGCCCGCTATGGCGTCAGATTGTGGCGGATGTGATGAACTGTCCGGTGGTGGTGCCCCGCGAAAGGGAAGCCGCTGCGCTGGGGGCTGCGATTCAGGCCGCCTGGTGTGATGCCGTGCAGCAGTCAACCGATAAGGAGCAGGATAACCAGGCACTGTTAGCCAAATTATGCCAGCAATTTGTCGCTATCGACCCAACGACGCGCGCGGTACCGGAGAACAAGGCGGTGAATCTCTATCAGGTGGCGTATCAACACTATCTCTCTTTACTGCAGCAAACTTATCCTGAGATGGGGTGAGATCTGCGTGGGGGTTGCTCCTCCCCCTGCCAGGGGGAGGCAGGGAGGGGGTCATGCGTTGAAATTGAAAGCAATGCAGCCCTAAAGCGTGTTGACCCCACCCCAACCCTCCCCTTGCCAGGGGAGGGAGCCAACGGCATCTTCAAGTTAATTGGGTATAGCTTAAAACTGATAATTCAAGTTCACCCCTGAGAGCCACGCCTCGCCCGTTGCTTTAAAGGTATAAGGAAGAGGACCACTCTGTTCACGAATCGTCACCTTTTGCCCGCGCATATAGGAAACGCCAAAATCCACAGAAGCCTGTGGTGTAAAGGCATAAGTGACGCCTGCGCTATACCAGAGGCGACGCTGATCGGGAATCGAGATAGAGCGGTGTGAAGCGGGAATCGGTGTCTGATCAAACGCAAAACCGGCGCGCAAGGTCCAGTTTTTATCAAGGTAGTGCGTTCCCCCCAGGGCCAGGCGGTAAGCATTTTTAAAACTCTCATCCTTATAGAACAACACGTGATCACTGTCCGTCGCCTTCAACTCTTTAAACCGCTTCCAGGTCACATAAGAGGCGCTGTAGTGCACGGCCCATTGAGGCAGCACTCTGTGATAGCCAGAAAATTCCCAAATGGCCGGTAAATTGAGTGTCAGGTTGGCAGGGATTGAATTGCCATCTGTTCCCCAGGGCCACTGGGTTTTCGCCTGACTGGCATTATATTTATTCGGAATATCGCTGCTATAACGGCCTTTAAATTTGATATCCACTTTGGAGCGATAAGCGAGTCCCAGGCGATTATCCTGATCGAACTCGTACAACAGCCCTGCATTCCAGCCATAGCCCCAATCATCACCGGTTAATTTTGCGATAGTGGAATCGGCTTTTAACTCGGAGGCTTTCATGGGCATAGCCTCCCCGGCATGACGGGTAATCTCCGCATCGGCATAGACCGCATCCACTCCCAGACCAAAACTCCAGTTAGAGTCAAGACGCCAGGCGCTGTTTAAATTAAAATTCACCGTGGTCAGGTTGGTCTTACCCGCCAGCGGACCTGCAGGATAATTTTTGGGAAAATCAGTCGCGAGGCCAAAGTTGCTGGTGGCAGAGAAGCCCATGGCCCACTTATCACTGACAGGATAAATGATATGCAGATTGGGTACCCAGGCACTGGGGGCAATATCTTTATGTTTTAAGCTGTTGTTGAAAGGGGCAGGTGAAGTCCCTTCCAGATCAATATTCGGGTTGATATAGGTGACACCGCCAGAAAATGCCGGTGCGCTAAACAACATCATTCCGGCAGGGTTACGGCTGCCGATAGCCGCATTATCCCCTATAGCGGCTTCACCGGCAAAAGCACGACCTAAACCACTGGCAGAGCTTTCATTCAGTTGAAAACCGGCAGCGTGACTATAAAAGGAGAGCAAAGAGCAAGGTAGAGCAAGAAGTAAAGGTTTCAGGCGAAAAATTCGTCTCATAGTGAATGGTAGCCTTATTAGTATTGGTATAACAAACGGTTTTTATTGTGCACATCTGTTAAATAATAACGCCAGGATTGTAGGTTCTTTGTTTAATGAAAGCAATCATAACAAATTGTCTGGCAGATTTTAGTAATTACCGTGGATTATGCTATTTTGGGCGCAGTACTTTAGCACTAAAAGAAGGGGAAAGAGATGACCGATGCATTGAATAAGTGTCATGCAGAAGAGACAGCGGCCTGCTGTTGTGTTGATGTCGGCGCGGTGATTGATTATACGTAGGATCTTTAGGATCAACCAACTGATAACGATAGAAAAAATGACGTATTTTTAGAAAAAAGAGTGGAAAGTGTGCTGTGATCATGATCAAATGATCATTCGCCAAAACAACCAACACAACCAACACAA
>JBOFSC010000335.1:0-8515 GCA_051651345.1 Enterobacteriaceae bacterium | reverse complement strand
GACTGGCTGTTTTCAGGAGCATGCTATGATATGGCAGGTTTATCGATCTGATATTCATTGCTTTTCCCCTAATTTACCACAATATGTCATATTTTTTTAACAGACTATGCCTATACAACGGTTGATTTTGTGACACGATTCACTATAACAACAAGCAAATAGCATTCTAATAATGTTTATTGTAACCATTTACTGCGCAGGGAAAGGAGCACTCAATATTTTAGGTGCCGCACTGACGCCGGTTATCACAGCTCGATATTTCTATTCAGGTTAGTTATACTCAGGACCAACTTGTTTCCATTGGATATTATTTCTATCGCCATGCTCTATATAAACACGGCTCTCCTGCAACTGCGCAAACTTTGGCAACAAAGCGCGCATACAGGGCTACTGTTTTTATGTGCCTGGCTGCTCTCTGTGCCGCTGACCCTGACGGCGGCCTGCCATAACAGCCTTGCGGACGCTCCGTCCATGGCTGAAATGGCGCTACCCGAATCTGCCCACGAACAATTGCATCAGTATCTGGAGTGTGTTGATCACTGCGCATCAGATACCCTGTTCGGGGGACAGCACCATGAAATCCCCGCCACCACCCTGCACACTGATGTCATCCAGCCTGTAGCTGTACCAGCGGCGACCCAACAGTCAGTCCTGCACAACGGTGATCTGGTGGTTGATCCCCCCGCTGAAATTCGTTTTTGTCGCTATCGAGAATAGATCCGGACCCCCATCAGGCAGCAGTGATGCTGCTGATCTTATGTTTAAAAAACCGTGTCGTTGCACCTGTGTGCGACAGCGCATCCATTAAAGAGTAATGCAGTTGACTGCTTACTCTGCATAAGCGTCCGGAGTCTAATAATGTACAGAAGAGATTTTATTAAATCACTGATCGCCCTGAGTGCCGTCAGTGCCTTACCCGTATGGAGCAGAAATCTGATTGCACAGACCTTGTCTGCCAATAGTAGCGCCCCTGTTCTTGCCATTCCGTCCCTGTTACGCCCTGATGCCCAGGGCAATATCTTGCTGACTTTACAGCAAGGGACAACACAATGGCGCTCAGGCCCCGTCAGCAACACCTGGGGAGTCAACGGCCCTCTGCTTGGCCCTGCCATTGCGGTCAAACGAGGCGAAAAGGTCAATATTCAGGTACGCAATCAACTGACTGAACCCTGTATCCTGCACTGGCACGGCGTGGAAGTTCCAGGGGAGAGCGATGGCGGTCCACACAATACCATTGCCGTGGGCAAGAGCTGGCACACCTCCTTTACGGTCGATCAACCCGCAGCCACCTGCTGGTTCCACCCTCATACCCACCGAAGAACGGCGTATCAGGTGGCAATGGGGCTGGGCGGGCTTTTTCTGCTGGAGGATCAACAGAGCCAAACAGCCAAATTACCCAGCACCTGGGGAGAGGATGATATCCCGTTAATTTTACAGGATAAGAGACTGGACAGCCGTAACCAGATTGATCACCAGATCGACGTGATCACGGCGGCGGTTGGCTGGTTCGGCGATATTATGCTGACCAACGGGGCTATTTATCCCTCACATATCGCGCCACAGGGCTGGTTACGCCTGCGTTGCCTCAATGCCTGTAACGCCCGCGCTTTACATTTAGCGACCAGCGACAATCGCACCCTCTATGTTATCGCCAGCGATGGGGGCTTTCTGGCGGAGCCCGTCCCGATGAAAAGCCTTGAAATGTTACCGGGAGAGCGCTTCGAAATTCTGCTTGAGGTGACTGGTACGCCTTTTGATCTGCTCACCCTGCCGGTGGAGCAGATGGGAATGACCCTGGCACCTTTCCACCAGCCCCTGCCGATACTGCGTATTAACAGCACAGGTAACTCCGGCAATGGCACTCTGGTTGAACAACTGGTGACGCTGCCCGCGTTACCTACTCTGACCTCGATACCGGAACGTCATCTGCAGCTATCCATGGATCCCCGACTGGATATGCAGGGAATGATGGCGCTGCAGAGAAAGTATGGTAAGACCGCGATGGCGGGAATGAGTATGCACGATATGCATAACAGTATGCATGGTAACGGCCAGGGGATGCAGCAGGGCATGATGCAGGGACGGCGCGGTCCGCTGGATATTGCTAATGCTAACGCTATCAATGGCGCACCATTTAATTTCCACCGTTCCGCTTTTCATGTCAAACAGGGGCAATGGGAAAAATGGGTGATTTCAGGCGAGGGGGATATGATGCTGCACCCCTTCCATATCCATGGCACCCAATTTCGTATTGTGCAGGAAAATGGCGAGTCGCCCGAGCGTCATCGTCAGGGGTGGAAGGATATTGTCAAAGTGGAGGGGGATGTCAGCGAAGTGTTAGTGCGCTTCAATCATCCTGCCACAGAGCAACATCCCTTTATGGCCCACTGCCATCTGCTGGAACATGAAGATACCGGTATGATGCTCTCCTTTACGGTGGGTAAATAATACCTAACCCTGGGGCATCACTTAAGATGCCCCGGCGTTGCCTCACGATATAGCGCCATCCGCCGTATCGCCAGTAACCCGGCAAAACGGCGGATAAACGCCGCAATATCAGGATGTAAACAGTCATGTCTGATTGTGCCTAATCAATGATAATTAATCACAACATGGGCAGCGGAGCGGTAATCACCGCTAACAGGGTCTGGCAGATGATTGTTTCCTGACACCGTGATTATCCTGCCCTCCTGAGAGGCTTTCATCGTCAAATTGTTACTGCGACCCTGGAGATCCTTAATAGTGACAGTCGCGCTTTTGATAATCTCTTCCGTGCAACCCTCCAGCCTAATATTAACAGCCTGTCGGGGGCTCTTTTTTCTGCCGTCAGACACGGCATTCGCCCTTAGAGCCATACGGACGGTTTGCTCCACAGTCTCCGGTGCTACAGAGCAAGGTGCATTGATAATGTTACCGATAAATTTGATGGTGCCTGACTCTGTTCCTGCTATCAGACTCTTGATGGAAAATAAAGCGAACAGTAAGACAATAAGGGCGCTTTTTTTCATAGATATGGCCTTATATACCATTTCTCGTTTAGTTACCTGATGATATCAATAAGGATAGCTAATGATTTAAAGGTTAGCCAATACACCCTGGTGAGTTAAATCGTGTTTCACTTTAGCCCGGTGCAGGTGGAGGTGGTATTATGAATGTCCTGTTTAAAAGCGATCGCCGCGTGCTTCATTCAGTAAACGCAGATTTATATAGGCGATGGCTTCCTGCTGGCTCATCATATTATTTAATGCATTGGTAATGCCCTGGCCGACGATAATCTCGGCCTGGCGCAGATTAAACATGGTGCCATCCGGTGAGCTGGATTCACGAATACCGTTATCCAGTTCTTTATGGGTCAGTGCCAGCCAGGGATAGCGCTGGCAAATCTCCTGGTTTTGAATTGCCAAAGGGTGAATACCGCAGCCCCCCAGCAGGGTGAGTTGTTCCATTATCGAGGGGGAGTAGAGCCAGCGAAAAAAGAGCTCAACTTCACTGAGTCTGTTGCTGTAACGGGAGACCCCCAGGGTGCCTCCCCCCAATTGCGGGGTCTTGCCCGGTATGGCGGCATAACCAATAGAGGGGGAGAGAGGCAGCGGCGCCATGTCATTGAGCAGATTCATATAGACGATCAGCATGGCCAGGTTGCCACGGGAAAATTCTTCCACTGAGGCACTCCACCACTTACCCGGCAGCACCTCGGCAAAGGCTTTTTGTTGCAGATACTCGCTCAGAACCTGAGCACCAATCTGTTCTTCCAGTTGTGGGGGTAAACCAGGGCGCAGCAGCCGTCCTCCGGCAGCGTAATACCGCATCAGATATTCGGTGGCGATTAATCCGGCACTGCCGACAGTGATGGCACTGCCCATGGGTCGCTGCGGATTATCCTGTTTCCTGTGCGCACTAAAAAAGGCGCTGACAGTATCAAACTCAGCAAAATCCTGCGGTACCTGCAGTTCCCGACCATAGGTTTCATAAAACATCCGTTTGATCACACTATCGCCGAACAGATCGCTGCGATAAAACAGCAGTTGGGTACTGGCATCAAAAGGCAGGCCATAATAGACCCCATTAACAGCACTGAATTTATCCACCAGGCTGGGGGCAAATCCGCTTAACAGGTCTTCGACCCCCTGACCAATATTATCCAGTGGCTGTAATAAGCGCTCGGCAAACCAGGGCAGGCAGGCCATATCAATGCGCAACACATCATAATAGGGGTGCAAATGAAGCTCGGACAGAATATCGAACAGTTCATCAAAAGGACGGATAGCCAGATTCACTTCAATACCGTGCAAGCGGTAAAAATGCGGCAGCAATTTTTGCAGGGCATCGGTGGAGGGGCTGGGCAGGGTCAGCAGGTTGAGGCGACCGGCTTTACCGCTATGAGGGGTGGCCTGTGGGAACAGGCTGAAGCCACTGTTTTCCAGACAGTAGCCACCGCCAGGGGATGTCTGATCATTACCCGCTGTTTCATTACCCATAAGAGACTCCGCCACCACACTGCCCAGTTGGGCATAATTCATGCGATAGCGAGTGATGCCACTATAGGATATCGTGTTCTTGTCACTGAGACTGTAAATGGGCGGACATGCCTGAACGCTGCCCAGGTTGCTCGCCTGCATCAGATATCCCGCCCGCTCTCTGTCCTGAGTGATCAGCAGATCCGGCACTTTGCCATCGGCAAAAAAATCAAATGCAACGGGATAGCACTGGTTGTCCGGGGTCTCCCGCAACATCATCTGCGGTGCTGGCTGCTGGCAACCCAGTGTCTGTTGCAGGGTCGT
The DNA here is from genome assembly GCA_051651345.1 of Enterobacteriaceae bacterium. Lineage (GTDB taxonomy): Bacteria > Pseudomonadota > Gammaproteobacteria > Enterobacterales > JBOFSC01 > JBOFSC01. Next base: position 3,734 of record JBOFSC010000335.1, on the reverse strand, counting down.
CACAAATTGCTGTGCATGGCTGAAGTGGAGCGGCTCACAAAAAATACCCACCGTTTTCGCCTGAACTGAGGTCGCCTGTTGGCTGATTTCCCGGGCCGCCTGGACAAAATCTAACGAGAAAAAAGAGACAGACCCCGCGGGTTGACGATAAACAAAACAGATGCAGGCCGGATCAATTTTTAGCACATCAAAATAGGCACTCGCATCAGGGAGGCAGGAGACTGTCACCACATTGCTATAGCCCTGAGCGGCGATTTTCTGAATAATAGTCTGTTCTCTGGCGGGGAGATCTTCGGTCAGGTAAAGATCTGGTGTGATGCCGCCCAGACTGTCCAGGGTTTGGCTTAATCCGTTAAACAATTGATAGTAGCGTTCGGTCCCAATGCCCGGAAGAATCACCGCCACCCGTTCACTATTCCCGGCACGTAGCAATTGCGCACGGGCGTTAAGCTGGTATCCCATCTGTTTCGCTGCCCGATGTACCGCTTCAATCTTCTCAACACTGACATTGCCCCGATTGTTAAGCACATTGGATACGGTGCCGTGCGACACACCAGCCAGTTTTGCAATATCCTTGATGGTCGCCATTCCTTAATTTCCCCAGATTATCATTGGCATAACAGCCTCTCTGTATCTGATATTACGGTTCTCCAGGCAGAGATGTCAAGAACAGTACTCACTCCAATATTTGAACGTTCCACCACCTGACAGTAAAATTTACATCATAAAAACAATAGCACTTCTCAATTAAATATCTACATATTGTATTGATATATAATATTAAATTTAGCAAGCATCGCTTTTGATCACAAAATAATGCTACGCCACTTCTCGCTATTCAAGGAACTCATTATGATTGACACGTTCCAATAGTCATTCAAGCCGAAAAATGACACAGAAAACAACCACAACTTGCTACGTCAACACAGGCGATAACCACCTGGAAGGAGCGAATATGAAACTACATTTCCTGGGTACTGCCGCATCAGAAGGATTTCCCAATCCCTTCTGCCGCTGCGCCCCGTGTCAACAGGCGCGCCTCGAAAGAGGTAAAAATCTGCGTACCCACTCATCTGTTTTGATTGATCAGACTATGCTGATTGATCTTTCGCCCACGTTCAGCCAGCAACTGTTACGTGATGACATCGATGCATTTGAGATCACCGAACTGCTATTTACCCACACCCACCCGGATCATTTTAATGTCGGCGAACTCTACAGCCGCATGGAGGGGTTTGCTTATGATATCAACCAGCCTTTACATATTTTTGGCAATGACCGCGCCATCAACGGCTGCCTGCAAACTCTGCCCGGCTACACTCCGCAACGTTTTGTATTCCACTGCCTGATCCCCTTTGTCACTGTTGAAAGCCATGGTTATCGCATTACCCCTCTGCTGGCCAATCACGCTAAATGGGAACTTTGCTATGTCTATCATATTGAAAAAAATGGTAAGTCTCTGTTCTACGGCCATGACTCAGGCTGGTTCCCCGATCTGACCTGGCAGTGGCTGGCTGATAACGCCCGGCCTCTGGATATGGTGGTTCTGGAGTGCACTTATGGTTTTAACGGTAACCCGCGCTGTGACAATCATATGAGCCTGGAAACCGTGTTTGCCGCCCAGCAGAAACTGGCAGAGTGCGGCTGTCTGGATGACAACAGTCAGCTATTTGTGTCGCATATTTCCCATAGCGGAAAGATGCTTCATGACGAACTCAGTACGCTGTGCCGTGAAAAAAATATCACCGTCGCCTTTGACGGCCTTATTGCCACTTGCTAAAGGAACAGGAGTCTATTATGGATATCAATAAAACCTCCCGCCTGTTGTTAATGATGTTTGTGCAATATTTTATGCAAGGCGCATGGAATATGACCATGGGTCTGGTATTAAGCAGCTACGGCATGGCTCATATTATTGGCAATGCTTATGCACTGTTAGGCGTCGCCACCATCTTTTCACCGCTGTTTATCGGTATGGTGGCCGATCGTTTCTTTGCTTCCCAGAAAGTGATGGGTATTTTGCATCTGCTCAATGCGCTGGTGATTCTCACCATCCCGCAGTTTATTGAAGCTCAGAATACCGGCATGACGCTGTTCCTGATCTTTATTGTCGGTTTGCTGTTTTATCCCACAACCGCGCTGACCAACAGTATCACTTTCTACCATATTAACGGCGTACGCTACTTCCCCTTTATCCGGGTCTTCGGTACCTTCGGCTTTATGACTGTCGGCTTCCTGCTGGGAGAGATGGGTTTTTCCGGCAGTATTATGACCTGGTATATCGCCTCCGCCACAGGCGTGGTGCTGGGACTCTACTGTTTCACCCTGCCCCAGACCCTGCCTAAAGGAAAGGGTAAGCCTTTTTCCCTGCGCGATCTCCTCTGTCTGGATGCTTTATCGCTGTTTAAAGATCGCTACTTTGCCGTATTGATGTTCAGTATTTTTGTGCTGATGGTGCCGAAAACCGCCTATTCCGCCTATATCCCGGTGTTTATTAAAGCCCTCGGGTTTAATAATGCTGCCTCGATCATGCAGATCGGCACGGCATTCGAAGTACTGTTTATGTTTGTGCTACCTCTTTCACTGCTGAGACTTGGTTTTAAAGTCACTTTGGCCCTGGGGGCCTGCGGCTGGATCATTCGCTGTCTGCTACTCTCTCAGGCCGCCATTGTAGGTGAGCCTATGTTCTATGTGGTGATCGCCCTGATGCTGCACGGCTTCTGCTGGGATTTCTTCTTTACCGCCGGGGATATTTATGTAGATCGCAAAGCCAAACCGGAGATCCGCGCTCAGGCCCAGGGATTGCGCTTTATCGTCTCCAATGGCGTGGGATTGCTGTTTGCTTCCACAGTGTGCGGACAGATTTTCAACCGGACCGTCACCGGTCAGGCTGAGGCTGCCCTGACCCAGTGGGAGAGCTTCTGGATCTACGCCTCCATGGTCGCGGGTGCGATTGCCATTTTCTTCCTGCTGTTCTTTAAAGATGATATAGCGCGTAAGCAGGAAACCGCAACGAGTCGTGTTCCTGCTTAGGCCCTGTGCCCAATCAGACCCAGAGTGACAGTGCCATGCAGACTGTCTCTTATTTATGACTAAGAGACAGTCACGCAATAGAATGTTACAATAAAACTTATTTTTAACATAAATTTCACTTAACTATAACTTTCTTCGGCCTTACTAACAGCTTGCTTAAAAATTATTCACCACATGAGAAATAAAACGTCGCTCTATTGACATTTAACTTGCCTCTCAACAGAACTGATATCAGGAGTAGAAGATGAAAATCAACACGTTTATCGCAACGCTGGTCACCACACTGGGTCTGCTTATCGCGGCAGCAGCCTATGCGTCACCTGCTCAATGTATGCGGGAGTGGATTTATTATCATCAGCAACAGTTAAACGATAATAAGGTTTCAACCTTTACCGGCCAAACCTCTCCCGGCTTCTGGGGATATCGAGTTCACGCTAACTCGGTTCAGGGAATCTATCCGTTTGGTTATACAGAGCTGGACCCATGGACAAACCTTGAGTATCACTTTACCCCCTTCGGCCAAGAAGTTGATAACGAAATCTCACATTGCCACTGTACCGATATGTGGAATACCACAACAACCCCGTCCGGATCGGTACTCACTGAGGTTTCCGGATTATGTAGTAATCTGGGATAGAAACCATTGCCCAAATGTGTTGAAGCACCCGTCCAGTTCTGGACGGATGCTCTCAATTAAGTCA
>JBOFSC010000334.1:0-15361 GCA_051651345.1 Enterobacteriaceae bacterium | reverse complement strand
TGATAATGGCCGGTTTGTTTGGTTTTGGTGGTTCTTTTATTTCGTTATTGATGTCGAAGTGGATGGCGTTGCGTTCTGTGGGGGGTGAGGTGATCACGTCACCGCGCGATCAGACAGAACGCTGGTTACTGGAGACTGTCGAGCGTCTCTCCAGGCAGGCGGGCATTGCCATGCCTGAGGTGGCTATCTATGACGCGCCGGACATCAATGCGTTTGCCACCGGAGCTCGGCGTGATGCTTCTCTGGTTGCTGTCAGCACGGGTTTGCTGCGCAATATGAATCAGGATGAGGCTGAAGCGGTTCTGGGTCATGAAATCAGTCATATTGCCAATGGTGATATGATTACCATGACTCTGATTCAGGGGGTGGTGAATACCTTTGTGATCTTTATCTCACGTATTCTGGCGCAATTGGCGGCGGGTTTTCTCTCGGGCAATCGTGATGATAATGAGGGTGCGCAGGGCAATCCGCTGGTGTATATGGTGGTTGCCATGATTCTGGAACTGGTTTTTGGGATTCTCGCCAGTATTATTACCATGTGGTTCTCCCGCTACCGTGAATATCGTGCTGATGCCGGAGCTGCGTCTCTGGTGGGCGCGCAGAAGATGGTGGCCGCGTTGCAACGGTTGCAGACCAGTTATGAGCCGCAAGAGAGTAACTCGATTCTGGCTTTTTGTATTAATGGTAAGCCGAGCTCCTCCTTCGGTGAACTGTTCCTGTCACATCCCCCGTTAGCGAAGCGTATTGAAGCATTGCGTAGTGGTCAGTACAGGAACTGAGTGAGTTGAATACTTGAACTACAGAACAGTGGATGCCATACCGGTTCTCAGATGCCATGCATGGATGCATAAATGCCGTGGGCGCATGGATGCGCGGGAACGGCCAAGCCGTGAACCCCTCCCTGGGGGCTCGGAGTGCAGCGTCCCTGCTGCTTACGGTCTGATAACCGGTATGGCATCCACTGTTCCAATACGCCATTTCTTAACGAGCCACCCTAATCCCTCCCGTCACCCCTTGCGGACTGAATAAAATCTGCCACAGTTGTAGATCGCGGGCGCGAAAGGCACCAGCGCAGGAATTTAGATAGTAGCTGAACATACGATAGAAGCGCTCAGAATAGTGAGCGGAGAGCTCAGGCCACGCTGCTCGCAGGCGTTGTGCCCATGACATCAACGTCTTATCATAATCTGCGCCAAAGTTATGCCAGTCCTCCATTACAAAATAAGGCTCACTGGCAGTCGCAATGTGGCGAACAGAGGGCAGGTTGCCATTGGGGAAAATATAACGATTAATCCAGGGGTCGACAGCGTTTTTGCTGTGATTAGAGCCAATGGTATGCAGCAGAAATAGTCCCTCTGGTTTCAGATTGCGGGCCATGGTTTTAAAGAAGGTCTGATAGTTACGTGGCCCCACATGCTCGAACATGCCGACGGAGACAATACGGTCATAGCTCTCGTGAAGTGAGCGATAATCCTGTAACACAATATCGACGTCCAGCCCCTGACAGCGCTCACGGGCCAGTAACTGTTGCTGTTGTGAGATCGTAATACCCGTGACTTTGACCCCATAATAGCGGGCAGCAAAAGCGGCCAGTCCACCCCAACCACAGCCCACATCCAGCAGCGTCATCCCCGGTTTTAGAGCCAGTTTACGGCAGATTAACTCCAGCTTGTTTTGCTGGGCTTGCTCAAGGGATGAAGCCTGTTGCCAGTAGCCACAGGAGTATTGCATCTGAGGATCCAGGATGGCGCTGAAGAGATCGTTGCCCAGGTCGTAGTGCTTTTTACCGACAATCCAGGCGCGTTTGATCGATTGTAAATTAATCAGTTTACTGCCGAGGGTGAATAAGTGTCTGCTAAGTTTACTGGCAAAGGTTTGCAGGGCCGGTTGCTTGTCCAGATGGGCGCGCAGGATAAAGTAGAAAAATTGATCCAGGCGATCGCAATCCCACCAGCCATCCATATAACTCTCACCCAGACCAAGAGAGCCCTGTTGTAGTATCCTGGTGTAAAAATCGGCATGATGAATTTGAATGTCGTAACTGTGGGGACCATTGATAGTGATATTGGCCATTGATAATAATCGGGAGATCACTTTCTCAGCATAGCATTCATTAGTGTTCAGATGACCTTCGAGGCAGGTGGGTTCCAACATAATCTGCTCCTGCATAACTACGGGTAATTATAGAAAATAGCAATAATATGTTAACGAAGTTATATTTTATATCAGTTTGTTGAGATAGATAAGGGTTTTTTATGCCAGGTGAGGAAAAAATGGCCGACAGAGAGGCAAGAGACAATCTGTCGGCTTAAAAGGAAATCAGACAGAGCAGGTGTTGGAGTCGCTGCTCTCGCTGTCGAGTTGGATCTGTTCTGTGTCAGCCGCGCTGGTATTTTGTACAAAATAACCGACAGCAACCAGAAGCGTGGTGCTCAACATGATAGAAACGGTTGAGACTAATGGAGTATCGATCAACGCAGATACCAGCAAACTTGCCAGGAAGCAGAAACCCAACTGCAGGGTGTTTTGTAGTGCAGCAGCTTTACCACTGTTCTCAGCAAAGGGGGTGATAGCGTTGGCAACCAGAATGGGATAGCTGGCTCCGCTGACGATGGCGATACAGCAGAAAGGGATCATCAGGGTGACCAGGGTGGCTTCGGTAAACAGCGCCACGCTGAACAGTGATGCAACACTCACGGCATAGGCGACCAGCAACCAGGGTAACAGTATATTGCCTCCAATACGGCTGAGCAGGGAGCGACAACCATAACCGCCGATCAGAAAGGCGAGGGTTTGCGGAATATAACTGAGGCCGATGGCGGCGGGTGAATATCCCATTCCACCGAGAATAAAGGGCGAAGCGGTCAGCCAGGTAAAAAATGACGCAGAACAGGCAGAGTAAATTAATACGTTGCCGGTAAACACAGGCGAGCGCAGTAACTGCCAGAAGCTGTATGATCTCTTTTCTGCGCTTTGAGCCGTACGCTGCTCCTTGAGAAACAGGGTAAAGAGCAGCAACAGCGCGCCGATAGCCAGCAGAGTGATAAAAATGGTACGCCAGTTAAACTGGTGCAGCAGCCAGGCACCCAGCAGGGGGGCCAGTGCAGGCGAGAGGGCCACCAGGGGCATAATAGTGGCAAAAACGCGATTCACCACCCCCTGACGATAGCGATCGACTACCAGTGCCTGCCAGCCAACGGCAGCGGAACAGACCCCTACGGCCTGAATAAAACGGAGTACCAGCATCAACCGGCTCTCCTGCACCCAGAGCATACCCAGGCAAGCGAGAACAAACAGTGATAAACCCAGCAACAAAACCGGCTTGCGACCAATCTTATCGGAGAGGGGGCCCCAGATCAGCTGGGCCAGAGCAAAACCGCCCAGAAATATACTGAGGCTGGCGCTGATGGTTCCGGCACTGGTCTGCAGATCACTTTGCATCGCAGAGAAGGCGGGTAAGTACATATCCGTGGCCAGGTAACCGAGCATGCTTAATCCGGCCAGATAAAGCATAAAATAGCGGGAGGTTTTCACTTCTTTACTGTCTCATATTTAAATTAGCTAAAACTTTATATATTTATTCTAAGTAACTTGCCTGTTGCCTGTGAAACGGTATTATTTGCCATATGGGTTTAAAAAAATTGAAGGCAAAATTATGTGGTCAGAATACTCACTGGAAGTGATTAATGCGGTGGCCAGAACAGGAAGTTTCACTGCCGCTGCGCAGGAGTTGCACCGTGTACCCTCTGCCATCAGCTATACCGTGCGGCAACTGGAGGAGTGGCTGGCAGTGCCTATTTTCACCAGGCGTCACAGGGATGTGGAATTAACAGAGGCCGGAGAGCTTTTTACCAAAGAAGCCCGGGATGTTATCAAAAAAATGCTAAACACCCGTCGTCAGTGTCAGCAGGTAGCGAATGGCTGGCGTGGCCGGTTGAATGTGGCGGTGGATCAAGTTGTCAGGGTAGAGCGTACCCGGCGTATGGTGCTGGATTTCTACCGTCATTTTCACGATATAGAGCTGGTGATCGCCAATGAGGTGTTCAACGGCGTCTGGGATGCTCTGGTGGATGGGCGGGTGGATATGGCCATCGGTGCCACACGCGCCATACCGGTGGGAGGGCGCTTTGCCTTTCGTGATATGGGCGCACTCTCCTGGCGCTGTGTTGCGGCAGCGGATCACCCATTGTTGCGCGAACCTGGTCCTTTAGAGGAGGAGCAGTTAAGAAATTATCCCTCACTGTGCCTTGAAGATACCTCCCGTGCGTTGCCTAAACGTAACACCTGGTTGCTTGATAATCAGCGGCGTATCGTCGCTTCTGACTGGTTTGCCGGGGTTGCCTGTATCCGTGCCGGTCTGGCCATTGGCATGGTGCCTGCACATCTGGCGGTGCCGCTTATTGACAGCGGCGAACTGGCGGAACTGACACTTAAACACCCCATGCCCGACAGCCTATGCTGCCTCACCTGGGAGCAGAATGAGGCCTCTCCGGCTATCCAGTGGTTGCTGGATTATCTCGGCGATACCGTGACCCTGAATCAGGAGTGGTTACGCCCCTGAAAGCGGTAGCGTATTTAGCCGTTGCGACGATAGTCAATATAGGGGCCATCGTTGACCGAACGGCGCTCGATCAGGGAGGGCTGCAGCTCTATGTTTTGTGGCTCCGCGCGCTGTTTACTGATTTTGTTCAGCAACAGCTCGATAGCGGCGCTTGCCAGTTGCTCTTTAGGTTGATGAATGGTGCTCAGGGCCGGGGTAAAATAGCGTGAGTTATTGACATTATCATAGCCAATAATCGAGATATCATGTGGAATACGGATGCCCTGTTCATCAGCGGCACAGATCGCTCCCATGGCCATCATATCCCCACCGCAAACAATGGCCGTGGGATGGGGTGTTTGCGCAAGGAGCTGCTGCATCGCCCGATAGCCTGACTCTGGCTCAAAGTCTCCCTGTACTATCCACTCCTCACGCAGGGGAATGGCAAAATCATGCATCGCCTGCAGATAACCTTCATATCTGGCACTGCCAGTATGTTTACTCAGTTGTCCGGTAATCGTGGCAATGGCCCGGTGTCCCCGTTCAATCAGATAGCGGGTCGCCATATAACCGCCGTTAAAACCGTTGTCCTGGATGATGGCGGCCTGATTATCCAGCACCGACTCTGAGTCCATAATAACCATGGGCAGCTCACTGTAGTTGCTCAGTAAGTGGCGCAGTGGCTGCGGATATTCAGAACACATCACCAGCAGGCCATCGATACGTTTTTGCACCAGCATGGCCAGATAGGCTTGCTGCTTTTGCAGATCATTCCAGGTGTTACACAATATCAGGGTATAACCATGGCTATAGCAGTGCTGCTCTATGGCCTGGATGATTTCGGCAAAGTAGGGCGCTTCATTGGTGGCGGCCAGTAAACCAATAAATCGGGTGTTGTTGGTCTTTAAACTGCGGGCAATAGCGCTGGGGGAGTAATTTAAGCTGTTGATAGCCTGCCAGACCTGCGCCTGAGTGTTTTCTGCTACAAAACGAGTCTTATTAATAACATGGGAAACAGTTGTGGTGGAGACGCCAGCCAGTTTAGCGACATCTTTAATGGTTGCCATGAAAGCAGACTCCTGTGCAGTGGGCAAGATGATATACCCGTCATACTTCAAGTTGCAGTTAATGAAACCTTCTCCTCCCCCTGACAAGGGGGAGGCAGGGAGGGGGTAATACGTTGAAATTGAAAGCAATGCAGTCCCCAAGTGTGTTGACCCCACCCCAACCCTCCCCTTGCCAGGGGAGAGAGCTAACGGCATCTTCAAGATAATTGGGTATATACCAATAAATGTATGATCAGGATCATATAATACAGTTACACTCCTGTGCCAGCAGGATTTCTTGTCCGGAGTGTGAGAGACTACTATTGTCAGTAGTTTTTTTGCGGAATTCGCAGTTTTTGGTAAAAGAAGCAAGGAGCAACTATGTCAACAGATTTACGATGGGCTTTAACCACCACTGTAGGTGCACTGGCTCTGATTGTGGTCATGGCTTCGATCTGTGTGTTAAACTAATCCCCATCAGTTAAAAAGTCCCAGGCGGTTTAAAGACCGCCTTATTTGTTGTCGTTTTTTACAAGGAGTCCCTACGATGCTGAGCAGAAGTCAGTCAGCACGTATCCCCGTGTTACCGCTTTTTTTCCTGTTTATTGCTATGCTCTCGATATAAGTCAGCGCAAGTATGGCAAAAACACTGTTTCCTGTTATCGGGCCACAAGGTACCACCGCCTGGCGGCTGGCGTTCTCGTCCCTGATTCTGCTGCTCTATTTCCGTCCGTGGCGTTACCGTGTCACGCTGCAGGCCTGGCGCGCCATTGCCATTTATGGCGCCGTACTGGGTGGCATGAATCTCTCTTTCTATATTGCGATTCAAACCATTCCGCTCGGGATCGGCGTTGCTCTGGAGTTTATCGGGCCACTGGCTGTGGCGTTGTTTACCTCGCGAAAAATAGTGGATTTTATCTGGGTGCTGCTGGCTGCTCTGGGTATCTATCTGCTGTTGCCCATCAGTCAGGTTTCTGCGGATATTGATGTTAAAGGAGCGCTTTTTGCCCTGGCCGCCGGAGGGGGCTGGGCGCTCTATATCATCTTTGGTAAGCGGGCGGGGGCGTTGAGTGGACACTTCTCAGTGGCCTATGGCTCACTGGTGGCGGCTGTCATTATCTTCCCGATAGGAGTATGGCACGCGGGCAGCGCTCTGTTCAATCCGGATATCTTGCCTTTTGCGCTGATGATAGCGCTGTTCTCTTCTGCTCTTCCCTATACGCTGGAAATGGTCGCTCTGACGCGCTTACCGACGCGGACATTTGGGGTGCTGATGAGTATGGAGCCTGCTCTGGCCGCGCTTTCTGGCTATCTGTTCCTGAGTGAAAGTTTGACCCTGGCGCAGTGTCTGGCTTTGTTGGCGATTATTGTGGCTTCGGCTGGGACGACGTTGACGGTGAAAGAGGATAGGGCAGGGTGAACCCCTGCCTTAGTGATTAAGCGAGGTTACTGGCGACAAAATTCCAGTTAACCAAAGCCCAGAAGTTCTCCAGGTACTTAGGACGCGCATTGCGGTAATCGATATAGTAGGCGTGTTCCCAAACATCGACGGTTAGCAGCGCCTTGTGACCATCGGTCATTGGCGTGGCGGCATTAGAAGTACTGACGATAGCCAGTTTGCCATCGGCTTTTTTCACCAGCCAGGTCCAGCCGGAGCCGAAGTTTTTGATAGCGGCATCGGTAAACTGCTCTTTGAAGGCCGCAAATGAGCCGAAGGCTTCGTTGATTGCGTTGGCAACAGCGCCAGTGGGTTCTCCACCTGCTTTAGGGGCGAGGCAGTGCCAGTAGAAAGTGTGGTTCCACACCTGAGCGGCATTGTTAAAGATACCGCCGGTAGAACCTTTGATGATCTCTTCCAGGCTCTTGTTGGCAAACTCGCTGTCCTTAACCAGGTTATTCAGGTTAGTGACATAGGTTTGATGGTGTTTGCCATAGTGGTATTCCAGAGTCTCTGCAGAAATATGTGGCTCCAGAGCGTTTTTGTCATAGGGTAGTGCAGGTAATTCGAACATTGCTCTCTCCTTAAAAGAATTATTATCTAGTTATGCCCGTGGTCTTTAGGGTTGGGAGCAACTCGAAAGACTTTGGGTATATTAGCCGTAACAGCTGCTGCCTCGGATTTTAGCAAGTTTTCACTTTAAATAAACCTGTATGAGGCCTGATCGCACAATATGTTAGCAAAAAATGATCGCCGGGCGTAGCTAATGTTGTTATTTTAGACGGTTATAGCGAAAGAGACAGGTGCCAAAGGGAAACTGGCAGAGAGGTTAAGCCATATTGACATTGTGTGAAAAATTAGCGATGTATTCTGCTCGAAAGACCAGGTACAATGCCAGGATATCGATTTTCCCGTGATGATGGCAGTAAGGATCTCTTATTTATGACGACACTTGAAAAAATCCAGCAGCAAATTGCTGACAACTTAATTCTGCTCTACATGAAGGGCTCTCCCAAGTTTCCCAGTTGCGGTTTTTCAGCTCAGGCGGCTCAAGTATTGTCTGCCTGTGGTGAACCTTTCGGCTATGTGGATATTTTACAGAACCCGGATATCCGCGCAGAGCTGCCCAAATATGCCAACTGGCCCACTTTCCCTCAGCTATGGATTCAGGGGGAGTTGATCGGTGGCTGCGATATTATGATGGAGATGTATCAGAAGGGTGAGTTGCAGAGCCTGATCAAAGAGGCAGCAGCGAGCGCCCAGGGTGATAAGGCGGAGTAGGGGGTATCTCCTCGTCCGCGAGCAATATTTGCTCCTCCCCCTTGCCAGGGGGAGGAGCTGAAAATCGTCCCCTCGCACAGCAACAAATCTTAACCCTGTTACATATGAAAAATTACTCGCTCTCCCTCTCCGGCAGAGGCCAGCCTCCCAGACGTTTCCAGCGATTAACCAGTTCACAGAAGAGTTCTGCTGTACGTTCCGTGTCATAGAGCGCTGAATGGGCCTGCTGATTATCAAAGTCAATGTTGGCACTGGCACAGGCTTTGGCCAGCACGGTTTGTCCCAAAGCCAGTGCACTAAGCGCTGCGGTATCCAGGGTAGCGAAGGGATGGAACGGATTGCGTTTCAGCCCGCTGCGCTCCGCTGCCGTCATAACAAAACTGTGATCGAAGTTGGCATTATGTGCAACAACAACCGCCCTGTTACATTCTGCGGCACGAATTCCGGCGCGAACGACTCTGAAAATGGCCTGCAAAGCATCATGTTCACTTACCGCTCCGCGCAAAGGATGACCAGGATCGATGCCATTAAAGGCCAGTGCATCCGGCTCCAGAATGGCACCGTCAAAGGGCTCTACATGGAAATGTAATTTTTCATCTGGCAATAACCAGCCATCACTGTCCATTTTTACCGTGATAGCGGCGATTTCAAGAAGCGCGTTGGTTTTACAATCAAAACCCGATGTTTCCACGTCGATTACCACAGGATAAAACCCTCTGAAACGACTGCTTAGACTGTTTTTTATGGTGTTATCACTCATGCAGGCAACTCAATTATCCAATCCGGCGTTAGCCTGGCTATTTTGTATCAGCTCGATTTTATAACCATCGGGATCTTCGACAAAAGCGATGATCGTTTTGCCGCCCTTCACCGGACCTGCTTCACGGGTCACGTTACCGCCAGCCGTACGAATCTGTTCACAGGTGGTGGCCACATCATCGACCCCCAGGGCGAGATGACCAAATGCGTTACCGTGATCATAGCGGGTGACATCCCAGTTGTAAGTCAGCTCGATAACGGAATGATGGGCCTCATCGCCATAGCCGACAAAGGCCAGAGAGTAGCGATATTCCTGGTTCTCACTGCGTCTCAGTAGTTGCATGCCCAATATTCTGGTATAGAAATCCACGGCGCGTTCCAGATTGCCAACCCGGATCATGGTATGAAGTAAACGCATAAAATAGATTCTCCTGCTATGCACTCCCGGCCTGTATGGCAAGGTTTTAATAAAGTGTAACCACAGATAAGACATCGCTTGTGATCACAGTTGTGATGGGGGAGTATACTTTTAGTTGCGACTAACGTGAAGCGCAATGGTTATCGTGCAACGGCTATCGAGGGTCAGTGATGTCACAGCAGTTGGAACTTTTCCCCGTTTCCAGCCCCTGCAGGGGGATTTGTCAGAGTAATGACCGTGGTTATTGTCTGGGTTGCATGCGCAGTCGTGACGAGCGTTTTCACTGGGGAAAAATGAGTGATGCACAAAAAAGGGAAGTCTTGCGCCTTTGTCGTCAGCGTTTTGTTCGATTTCGTCGTGCTGTATCAGCAGAAAATAGCGAAGAACCGCCACAGCCAGAACTTTTTTAATACGGACTGTTACTGTTGCATTGCAAAAAACAGAATTTTCCGCATTTTACAAAATAATTATTTGCATTCTTAATAAGAAGCAGAGAATGATTTTGATTATCAGGAATTATTACATAGTTTGTGCTGTTTTATGCAATTAATTAATTATGCATTGAATTCGTTTTACTAATCGATTAGAAGTCTGCATAGTATAACGGCTGTTAATGTAGTAACGGGGAAAAGAGACAATAAAATATATTGCAAAATAAATAATTTTGAACCAATGCAACTTGTTCAGAATTTAGCCTTTTTGTCAGGTTACCCCAAAAAAACGTATTAAAATGTGGTTATTATAATAAGAAGTAGCGCGCTAATAATAAGGAGGAAACTTGGAATCAACACTGGGTTCGGATCTAGCTCGGCTGGTTCGCTTATGGAGAGCATTAATTGATTTACGCTTAAAACCATTAGCAATGACACAAACTCACTGGGTAACTTTGTATAATATCAGTAGGTTACCCCCTGAGCAGTCGCAGATTCAATTGGCTAAAGCGATTGGTATTGAACAGCCATCACTGGTAAGGACATTGGATCAGCTGGAGGAAAAGGGTCTGATCGTGAGGCAGATTTGTGCCAATGATCGGAGAGCAAAAAGAATCTCTTTAACGCAGGATGCCCGTTCAATTCTTCAACAAGTCGATGAGGTTATTATCGGTACAAGGAAAGAGATTCTGGGGGGTGTTTCCAAAGAAGAGTTAACTTTACTTGTGGATTTAATAGGACGTATGGAGCACAATATCAGCAGATTACAGGCAAAATAACAAAAACAATCATAAGAATATTTACTGCTACTCGAAGAAAAACACTAAGTAACCGGAGGTCAACACCTCCGGTTTATTATTTCTAACGGGGGGAAACGGTCATTTTTCCGCCACGGGAGACCAGGCGCAGACGTTGTCCGACACTGAACTGTTGCTTTCCGGGTTTTTGTACAACCACAATGGTTTCACCACTGTCTTTACGAATTTCCAGCTCCACCGCATCCGTCTGATTCACTTTACCTTCGATCGCGCTTCCGGCAACACCACCGGCAATGGCCCCTGCTGCGGTACTCAGCGTATTGCCTCTGCCGCCGCCGATGGTATTACCCAGTAATCCACCCAGCACCGCACCACCAACGGTACCAATGATATTATGCTCTTCGCCCGCCTGAATTTTCACCGGTCTTGAAGAGAGTAGCGTACCATAAGTGACTGTTTGTACTTGCCGGGCCTGATCTGCGGTATAGACATCACCTGAGAAAATGTCAGTATTGGCACAACCCACCAGAGTCAGGCTGACCAGAGTGGCAGTGATAAATTTTTTCATCTCTATTCATACTCCTTTTTACTACTGTATGCTATGCAGCAAAGCATCACATTCATAGCGTATGGCTAATGGGGTTGTTGCAGATACTACCAGAGTATGCTGCTTTGATAAATCCGACAAGTTTTATAGCAGATCATGGGTCGGTGTCCTACCAGATAAATGTTACAACAGAGGTTAGTAAGATGAGAGCTGGACGATATATCGGTGTTATGTCAGGCACCAGTATGGATGGTGTAGATTTGGTTGTGGCGACGATTGATCAACAGGGCGTCCGACATGACGGGGAGTACTCCTGTGCTATACCTGAGCAGCTCAGAGAGCAATTACTCTCACTCTGCAAGGGGGAAAGTGTCACTCTGTCCCGCTTAGGGCGGATAGATGCCCATTTGGGGGTGCTGTACGCTGAAGCGGTGATGGGGCTGTTGCACAAGTATCAAATGAGGCCGCAGGAGATCATGGCTATCGGCTGTCATGGGCAAACCGTCTGGCATGAGCCTGATGGGGATCTTCCCTTCACCATGCAGTTGGGAGATAACAACCGGATTGCTGCCCTGACGGGGATTACCACGGTCGGGGATTTTCGGCGCAGGGATATGGCCTTGGGGGGACAGGGAGCACCACTGGTGCCGGCATTTCATCACGCGCTGCTGTTTCACTCAGAGGAGAGACGCATCATCCTTAATATTGGCGGTATTGCTAATGTCACGCTGTTATTGCCAGGCAGTGAGGTGACCGGCTTTGATACTGGTCCGGGCAATGTGTTGATGGATGCGTGGATCGCTCATCACCAGGGGGTAGCCTATGATCAGGACGGTGCCTGGGCTGCCAGCGGACAGGTTAATGACGCTCTGCTCAATAAAATGCTGGCAGATGCGTATTTTCACCGTTCGCCGCCGAAAAGTACCGGGCGGGAATATTTCAATTTACCCTGGCTGCTGAAAAAGCTGGTCGATTTTCCCACCCTGGCGGCAGAAGATGTTCAGGCTACTCTGGTTGAGCTGACGGCGAGAAGTGTGGCAGAGCAGGTGCAGATTGCGGGCGGCTGTGATCGCTTGTTGGTGTGTGGTGGTGGGGCCCGTAACCCTGTGCTGATGCAGAGGTTATCTGCTTTACTGCCTGACAGCGAAGTCGCTCCTACCGATAAATATGGGGTCAGTGGTGACGGTATGGAGGCTTTAGCTTTTGCCTGGCTGGCTGCCAGAACCCTCTCTGGTTTGCCGGGAAATCTGCCATCGGTGACCGGTGCAGTGGCGGAAACGGTGCTGGGAGCCATTTATCCGGTGCCAATAGCCGCACAGTGATTGAGATTTTCTTTTTTACAGCGCAGAATAATAAGTCAGTCGATCTATATTAGGGAAACCTGTGAATTTCACTACAGATATTGCCGCGTTGCGTCGTGAATATGTCAATGGCGGTTTGCGGCGGCGTGACCTGCCGCCGGAACCCTTGCAGCAGTTTGAAATCTGGTTGCAACAGGCCTGTGAATCGACGATTGTCGACCCGACAGCCATGTGTGTGGCGACTGTCGATCAACAGGGACAACCCTATCAGCGTATGGTACTGCTGAAACATTTTGATCAGCGTGGGCTGGTTTTTTATACCAATCTGGGCAGTCGTAAGGCACAGCAACTGGAGCATAATCCCCGGGTGAGTCTGCTGTTTCCCTGGCATATGTTCGAGCGGCAGGTGATGTTTTTAGGTCGGGCTGAAAGGCTCAGCATGCTGGAGGTATTAAAGTATTTCCATACCCGACCTAAAGAGAGCCAGATAGCGGCCTGGGCCTCCCGCCAGTCCAGTTATCTCTCTGCGCGTAATGTGCTGGAAGGTAAATTTTTAGAGTTAAAGCAAAAATTTCAACATGGTGAAGTTCCGGTGCCCAGCTTCTGGGGAGGCTATCGTGTGGTTTTCGACACGGTGGAGTTTTGGCAGGGTAGGGAACACCGATTGCATGACCGTTTTCTTTATCAACGCACAGAAACCGGGTGGCAGATAGATCGTTTAGCCCCTTGATAAGGCAAAGGGGAGCATATTAAAAGTGTGGAGCTAATGATGGCGAGCGGTAATTTAATTGAACAGTTACACCAGCGGGGTTTAATAGCACAAGTCACTGATGAGGAAGCGTTGAGTCAACGCCTGCAACAGGGGCCGATAGCACTCTATTGTGGTTTCGACCCGACGGCGGACAGTTTGCATCTGGGACATCTGGTGCCTCTGTTGTGTCTCAAGCGTTTTCAACTGGCAGGTCACAAACCCGTGGCGCTGGTCGGTGGTGCCACCGGCATGATAGGCGATCCCAGCTTTAAGGCAGCGGAGCGCAAACTCAATTCCGAGGAGACGGTACGTGAGTGGGTGGATAAAATCCGCACCCAGGTTTCACCGTTCCTGGATTTCGATTGCGGGAGCAACAGTGCCGAAGTGGTCAATAATTATGACTGGTTCGCCAGTATGGATATCCTGAGTTTCTTACGTGATGTCGGTAAACACTTTTCTGTCAATGCGATGATCAATAAAGAGGCAGTCAAGCAGCGGTTAAATCGTGATGACAGTGGGATCTCTTTTACTGAATTTGCCTATAATCTTCTGCAATCTTATGACTTTTCAGTTTTAAATGACAGGGTTTCCGTTGAGTTGCAAATTGGTGGCTCAGACCAGTGGGGTAATATTACTTCGGGTATCGATTTAACCCGCCGTCTGCACCAGAAGACCGTATTTGGTTTAACCGTACCGCTGATCACCAAATCCGATGGCACCAAGTTTGGCAAGACTGAAGGGGGTGCAGTATGGCTGGATGCCAGCAAAACCAGCCCTTATAAGTTTTATCAATTCTGGATCAATACGGCCGATGCCGATGTGTACCACTTCCTTAAGTTCTTCACCTTTATGGATCTGGCAGAGATTCAGGCGCTGGAAGAGGAGGACCAAAAGAGTGGTAAGGCTCCACAGGCTCAGTTGGTACTGGCGGAGAAAGTCACTGAACTGGTGCATGGTGTAGAAGGACTGGCTGCCGCCAGACGTATTACCGAGAGTCTCTTTTCTGGCGCGCTGGAGTCATTAACTGAAGAGGACTTCAGGCAACTGGCCCAGGATGGGATGCCGTGCATCAGCCTTGAGAAAAGTGCAGATCTGCAACAGGCATTGGTCAGCGCTGAGTTATCTCCTTCCAGAGGCCAGGCCAGAACTCTGATTAGCTCTAATGCGGTCTCCATTAATGGTCAACGTGTGGCCGATCCTGAATATGCTTTCAATGATGTTGATCGGTTGTTTAACCGCTATACCTTATTGCGGCGCGGTAAAAAACATTACACCCTGATCACCTGGAGTTAGAGACTTTGATGAAAAATATTTTATCTATCCAATCTCATGTTGTATTTGGACATGCTGGGAACAGCGCCGCTGTTTTTCCCATGCGCAGGATGGGGGTGAATGTCTGGCCTTTAAATACGGTTCAGTTTTCTAACCATACCCAGTATGGGCGCTGGAGTGGTTGTGTGATGCCCGCCAGCCACTTAACCGAAATTACCCAGGGTATTGAAGCGATTAAACAGTTATCGCGCTGTGATGCGGTGCTCAGTGGCTATATTGGTTCCGCAGAGCAGGGCAACTATATTCTGGAGGTGGTCCGTCAGGTTAAAGCCAGCAATCCTGATGCGTGGTACTTTTGCGACCCGGTGATGGGCCACCCGCAAAAAGGCTGTATTGTGGCTCCCGGTGTGGCTGAGTTTTTGTGTCAGCAGGCGCTGCCCCATAGTGATATGGTGGCGCCTAACTTGCTGGAGCTGGAACAGTTGAGCCAGCGCCAGATCACCAGTGTCGATCAGGCAGTTGCCGCTGCACGGGAACTCTGTTCGCAAGGGCCGCGTCTGGTGTTGGTGAAACATCTGGCCAATGCCGGATATAGTCAGGACAACTTTGAGATGCTACTGGTCACCGCAGAGGAAGCCTGGCATGTCAGTCGCCCTCTGATCGATTTTGGTGATCGCCAGCCGGTAGGGGTGGGGGATCTCACCAGCGGTCTGTTACTGGTTAATATGTTGAAGGGTAAGCCCATTGCTCAGGCTCTGGAGCATATTGCAGCAGCGGCCTATGAAGTGCTGGTGACCACCAAAGAGATGTCGGAGTATG
>JBOFSC010000333.1:0-4659 GCA_051651345.1 Enterobacteriaceae bacterium | reverse complement strand
TGATCACGGCGGCATCGGCAACCGGGGTATTAATGGCCTCACCGGCAGCCACCACCTGAGCGACTTCATGAACGGTGGAGCCGATATAGATGCCAAACAGATTGTCTGCAATCGGGGTGCCGCTCAGGTCGAGAATCCAGTGATAGAGCCAGGGATAAACAAAAATCGCCACGGTACCAAACAGAACCACTGTTGACACGGCAACAGTGACTTTGCCAGATTCGGCTTTCACCACCGGTTCTGCCGCAATAATGGCTGCTGCGCCGCAAATGCTGTGACCGGCACCGATCAACAGGGTCGTTTCACGATCCAGATGAAACAGTTTTTGCCCTAACCAGCACGCCAGCAGAAATGTGCTGCTCAGGGTCAGCAGATCCGTAAGCACGCCAGGAGCGCCAACCGCAGCGATTTGCTGAAAGGTTAAACGGAAACCATATAAAATAATCCCCAGCCGCAGCAGGCGCTGTTTTGCCAGCGTTATACCGGAATGGCAGGGGGTCAGTAATGAGGGTGGCGCGATATTACCGACAATAATGCCCATCACGATAGCAAGGGTGAGCGGGCTTAAGCCCAATTCCATAAAGAAGGGGAGTTTACCCGCAGAGCAGGCTATCCAGGCGATAAGGGCAGTGAGTAGCAGGCCGGGCAGAGGGGGTAGTGTTAAGCGTTTTACCTGAGCAGCAGGATCAGTGTGGAGCAATCTTATGGCTTATTTTATTATCTGTGCGCAAATTATATGGCAGCTATGGCGTCTTGGCAAATGAGAACCGTATCAGGAGTAGTCTACAATTGAAATGGCTGTGTCAGGGCAGAGATGCCTCAACTTTTGGCGCAGCGTTTGTTACAAAATAAGTAGTGTTGCTAATATTTTTGCATGGATCATGAAGGTGATTAATAACTGCATGATCTTTACTATCCCTGTGACAAGGATCTGTTACAATCCGTGGTCATGTCTGAAGTATGAAAGAGATAAATAACAGGAGTCACATGACTGAAGTTAGCGCTGAACGCCCGGAGCAAGGGCAGGTCACTCATCTGAAGCGTAAGTTGCGGGCACGCCACTTGACCATGATCGCCATTGGCGGTTCTATCGGTACCGGGCTGTTTGTAGCTTCAGGTGCCACCATTGCTCAGGCCGGACCAGGGGGGGCGCTTCTCTCCTACGCCATTATCGGTCTGATGGTTTACTTCCTGATGACCAGCCTGGGAGAACTGGCTGCGTATATGCCGGTATCCGGCTCTTTCGCCACCTATGGTTCACGCTATGTAGAAGAGGGATTTGGTTTCGCGCTGGGATGGAACTATTGGTATAACTGGGCGGTGACTATTGCTGTGGATCTGGTGGCGGCACAACTGGTGATGAATTACTGGTTTCCTGAAATCTCCGGCTGGATTTGGAGCGCGCTATTTTTAGCGATTATGTTTCTGCTCAACTATATTTCTGTGCGTGGTTTTGGCGAGGCAGAATATTGGTTCTCTCTGATAAAAGTTTGCACCATTGTATTGTTTATCGGTGCCGGATTGCTGATGATCTTCGGCGTACTCAAAGGTGGCGAGGGCAGTGGCTGGCACAACTGGGCTATCGCAGATGCCCCCTTTGCCGGAGGATTTTCGGCTATGATTGGCGTGGCGATGATCGTCGGTTTCTCCTTCCAGGGGACAGAGCTGATAGGCATTGCCGCCGGAGAATCCGCCGATCCGGGTAAAAATGTCCCCCGTGCGGTACGGCAAATCTTCTGGCGGATTTTGCTGTTCTATATCCTGGCGATTTTTGTGATCAGCTTGTTTATCCCTTATACCGATCCCAGCTTGCTGCGTAATGATGTGGCAGATATCAGTGTCAGCCCCTTTACCCTGGTGTTTGAGAAGGCTGGTCTGCTCTCAGCTGCGGCAGTGATGAATGCGGTGATACTGACCGCCGTGCTTTCGGCCGGTAACTCGGGGATGTACGCTTCCACACGTATGCTCTACACGCTGGCGGCAGAAGGTAAAGCGCCACGTTTATTTGCCAACCTGTCAAAGAATGGTGTGCCGCGTAATGCCCTGTATGCCACAACCCTGGTGGCGGGGCTCTGTTTCCTGACCTCTATGTTTGACAATAAATCCGTCTATTTGTGGTTGCTCAATACCTCAGGGATGACCGGTTTTATTGCCTGGCTGGGGATTGCTATCAGCCACTATCGGTTCCGTCGCGGTTATGTTTATCAGGGGCGTGATTTAAAAGCACTGCCTTACACCTCTGGTTTCTTCCCATTTGGTCCGATCTTTGCCTTTGTGTTGTGCCTGATCATTACATTAGGGCAGAACTACGATGCTTTTCTGCAGGACCGCATCGACTGGAATGGTGTGGTGGCCACCTATGTGGGTTTACCGCTGTTCCTGTTGATCTGGTTGGGGTATCGTCTCTGTAACAAGAGTCAATTTATCTCCCTGGCGGAGATGGAGTTTCCTGAGGTGCAGGAGTATCCCGGCGAGAAATAATTAAAATAATCACCAGAGCGTTACAGGGTTCACAAAAAACCTGTCGATACGCTATTGATAATCATTATCGTTTGCTTTATTGTTTGTGAAAAATGAATTTGCTTAAAAACAATAGCAGGAGAGGATAATGACGGAGTCATCAGGAATCAGGCGATGGAGTGTTGGCTGGCTGCTGGGCTTGTGTCTGGCTGCCAGTTCGGTACAGGCAGAAAAGGTCACGGATATCGCCGGCAGAACGGTGGAAGTGCCGGCTAAAGTTGAACGCATCCTGCTGGGAGAAGGTCGTCTCTTTTATGCGGTGGCCTTACTGGAAGGTAAAGAACCCCTCAAGCGGATCGTCGGCTGGCAGGGAGATATGCGTAAGTTGGATCAACAGAGTTATGACCTCTATCGGGCCAAATTTCCGCAAATGGATTCTATCCCTCTAATAGGCAATACCACCGCCGATAGTACCAGCGCTGAGCAAGCCCTGAAACTTAATCCTGATGTGGCTCTGTTTAGCTTATCGGGTCATGGCCCTGGCTTAAACAGTGAATTAGTCACTCAGTTGGAGAAAGCAGGCATTCCCGTCGTTTTTGTCGATTTTCGTCTTGAACCCATGAAAAATACCTTACCCAGCATGCAGTTACTGGGCAAGGTGCTGCATCGTGAGGAAGTGGCCGATAAATTTGCTGCTTTCTATCAGAAAGAGGTGGATAAGGTTAAGCGTGTTGTGGATGCAGTGCCTTTGGATAAGCGCCCCTCTGTCTTTATTGAGCTCAAAGCAGGTATTAATGAAGAGTGCTGTCGTACGGCAGGCAATGGCAATATGGGCGATTTTATTGATTTCGCTGGGGGTAAAAACATTGCCAAAAATCTTCTGCCAGGGGCATTGGGTGCGATTAACCTGGAACAAGTTTTGGCAGTCCAGCCGGATATTTATATTGCCAGTGGTAATGTTGATATCGATGCCAAAGGGCCTGGTGTGAAGTTTGGTGTCAAAGTGAGTGAGGAGCTGGCAAGACAGACGCTGCACTCGGTGTTACAGCGTAAAGGCATCAGCTCCCTCAATGCGGTGCAGCAGGGAAAAGCCTATGGTATCTGGCACAGTTTCTACAACTCTCCTTACAATCTTCTCGCTATTCAAGCCGTTGCTAAGTGGATTAACCCGGAAGCATTGCACGATCTGGATCCACAACAGACCATGCGTGAACTGTATCAGCAGTTTCTGGTGGTTGAGCCTAAAGGCACTTACTGGATCAGCGATAAGCAGGAGTAAGGGCCACGATGAGTGTTATCAGCACTGAACTCAGTTCTTCGTCCGCTTCAGAGCCCCATACACAGGAGGTGATGGGGCGGTATCGCGCCATCTTGCGGCTCAGATTCACTCTGCTGGCGGTGATTATTGTAGCGATCCTGTTCTCGCTGGTGGTGGATGTCACGATCGGTCCTTCAGGAATGCCGCTACAGCAGTTCTGGCAAGCGCTGTGGCAACCCGATAGCGTCGATGCCGGTACCCGAGTGATTGTCTGGGATATCCGTCTGCCTTACGCCCTGATGGCGATTGCGGTGGGGCTGGCTCTGGGGCTGGCCGGTGCGGAGATGCAGACTATCCTCAATAACCCCCTTGCCAGCCCTTTCACTCTGGGCGTGTCATCGGCCGCCGCCTTTGGTGCGGCCCTGGTCATTGTCGCGGGTATTGCCATTCCTGGCGTCCCGGCAGAGTGGATGATTTCCGTCAATGCCTTTCTGTTTGCTCTGCTGGCGGCCCTGATGCTGGATGGGATCACGCGCTGGACCAGAGTAGCCACCTCCGGCGTGGTGTTGTTTGGTATCGCGCTGGTGTTTACCTTCAATGCCCTGGTGGCCATGATGCAGTTTATCGCTAATGAAGATACCCTGCAGGGGCTGGTTTTCTGGACCATGGGCAGTTTGGCCCGTGCCTCCTGGATGAAACTGGCGGTGCTGTTTGCGGTATTTGCTCTGTTATTGCCACTCTCTATGGGCAGTTCATGGAAGTTGACTGCATTGCGTCTGGGGGAGGACCGCGCTATCAGTTTTGGCATCGATGTGCGTCGTCTGCGTCTGCATACCCTGTTGCGCATCAGTATTCTGTCGGCCCTGTCAGTGGCTTTTGTGGGGCCTGTGGCCTTTATCGGTCTGGTGGCACCCCATATTGCCCGCATGTTATTCGGTGAG
>JBOFSC010000332.1:0-2696 GCA_051651345.1 Enterobacteriaceae bacterium | reverse complement strand
TGATCCGTCTGGATTAACCCACGTAACCCGGATGGGACCGAGTGACCAAGCCTGCGGTAGTTAACACACTGCCGCAGGCTTTTTTGTACTTCTGTTTCCCCTCTCCCTGCGCTTCGCGCTGTCCCTCTCCCGCACGCGGGCGAGGGGATTTTCCCGCAATATCAATTCAATACAATGTAATACCAACAGCCCTGGCTGGTGCATTATCCCTTCAGCCACTCGATACGCCAGATGGCCCCTTCCCCAACATCTCCCTCAGCCGTCACAAAACAGCCTAAAGCGGCGATCAACTGCTCATTGAAAAAAAGCAGCGGCGTGCGCTGACGCAACCAGGGTGCCACATTCAACTCCTGCCACACTTTCTTCAATGGCCGACTATGTGGACGACCCGCTAATCTGACCCTGCCCCCGGTGGCAAAACGAATCGTCACGCGCTCCTCTGCGCCGGGAGGTCTGACAATAATGCTGCCGCTCCCCTGTACCAGGGAGCCCAGATGATCCGGCAACAGAAGCGGGGAGCGCCCATCCCAGCACAACACCTCCCCGCTCACATCAGCCAGGGGTGGTAATAGATAAAGGCGCTGGCGAAAACGTCTGACTTGCCACTTGGCCAGCCAGAGACAGGGCAGCGCATCCTGCTGACTTAAGGCAACCTGAGACCATAAATGATTCAATTGATCGCGGGAGGGCATTTGCGTCCCCGCCCTGGCGATCCAGCGGCGCAGCAGGGCATTGCGTTTGGCAGGCGAACAGTGCTGCAATCCCTCGATGCAGAGGCTATTGTCATCATCACTCAATTGTGCCAGATTGTCTGCCAACAGTTCATCCAGTAACTGCTCCTGCTCACCACAGAGCGCGGCACTTCGTGCCACAGCGCGGGCAAAATGGGGCCAGCGCTGCACCAGGGACGGAACAATGGCGTGACGCAGAAAATTACGGTCATAGCCCTGGTCCTGATTGCTCTCATCCTCTATCCAGGAGAGATTCACTTGCCGGGCATAGTGCTCCAGTTGGGTACGCGACAACGCCAATAAGGGCCGCCTCAGCTTTCCCCGGGCAAAAGGCATAGTATCAGGCATCGCCGCCAATCCTGCCGGTCCGCTGCCCCGCTTAAGCGCCAGCAACACGGTTTCACACTGATCATCCAGATGCTGAGCCGTCATCAGCACTTCATCCGTCTGCAACTGTTGCCGCAGCACCTGATAACGCGCCTCTCTGGCCGCCGCCTCAACCCCTTTGCCCTGGCTGTGCAGATGGACATACTCGGTTTGCATGGTCACCTGCCACTGCTGACAACAGCGATGGCAATGCTCGCTCCAGTGGTCGGCATTAGCGCTTAGACCATGATGAATATAGACAGCCCGTAATATCAGACCCGGCATCCGCGTCTGGCGTAACGTCACCAGGGCATGTAGCAATACCGTGGAATCCAGACCACCGCTATACGCCACCAGCACTCGCTCGTCGCCCTGCAGTTGCGCGCCAAGATGTGCCACTAATTGAGCCGATTCCATAGTTCCCCTGCTAATTGCCTGTCTCTTCCGGTACCCAGATCCTCACCAGATAACGCCCGTCATCGGTGCACTCAATACCGTGAATATCAGTCTCAAAACCGGGATAGTGCTCACCAATATTGCAGAGCATCAGCAGAAAATCCAATATGGCCCGGCTCTGTTCGCTGACTTTCTCGCCGGGCATGATCAACGGCACACCGGGTGGATAAGGCAGGATCATATTGGCACTCACCTTGCCAAGCAACTCCTTCAGCTCACAACACTCAATATGGCCGCGCAAGGTTTGATGGAACATCTGATAGGGGGTCAGCACCATGGTGGGCAATATCTCAAAGGCGCGGTGCATCAGTTGCGGCAGTTGATAGCGACAGATCAGTTGATGGATCCCCTGGGCCAGATCCTGGATACGCATATTCTCATAAAAATCGGGGTCCAGCGCATACAGGGAGGGCAAAGCACTTTTAACCCGTAAGTTGAGATCATAGACCCGTTTAAACTCGGTTAGCCCACGCAGCAGGCTGAGGGCTTTGGTTTTATCAATACCGATACTGAATAAAAATAGCAGATTATAGGGACCACTCTTTTCTACGATAATGCCCTGTTCATCCAGATATTTAGCCACCAGCGCTGCCGGTATGCCCCACGCCTGCAATTCGCCCTGCGCACTCATACCTGGGGTGATAATAGTCACCTTAATCGGATCCAGATACATATGCCCTTCATCCAGCGCGCCAAAACCATGCCAGTCGTCACCGCTATTTAAGGGCCAGCACGCCACCTGATCGATACTACCCGGTTGCCAGACCTGAAAGAACCAGCCATCACACTCGCTACGTAACCTCTCAATTTCATGTCTGAAGTGCAAGGCGCGCTCGATAGAACGGCTAATCATCCGATAACCATAATTCCCGCGCATCATGGCGGCCGCTGTCTCAACCGAAGCGACAATATTGTAATTGGGCGAGGTGGTGGTGTGCATCATATAGACTTCATTGAAGCTGTTTTCGTTATGCTCACCCTGAATATGGATCATGGATGCCTGGGAAAATGCGGCCAGCAGTTTATGGGTTGACTGGGTTTCATAAATGACTTTATCTGCCACAGGAGCACTGCTCATCGCCCCCAACCCTTCATAGATCTGATGAAAATGGGTATAAGGCACCCAGGCGGAGTCGAAGTGAA
>JBOFSC010000331.1:0-3085 GCA_051651345.1 Enterobacteriaceae bacterium | reverse complement strand
GAGCGATCTCTGCGTCGGTCGTTACGCTGCCCTCGCCCATTTTGTGAGCTTCGGTTTTTACTGGCGACAGGGGGTGCCTCTTCAGGCTCTGGCGCTTTTTCCTGATTGAAGATATAAGAGAACAGTTTAGACAGCAGACCCGGCTTATTACCGTCTGTCGTGGCAGTTTCTTTGTTCTCCTCGGGGGCTTTGACTGTACTCTTCTTCTGCTGTTGTCTGGCTGTGGCATTTTGCTCAGCCGGAGCATCCTCATCCATAGCAAAGGAGAGGGTGGTCAATGCAGGTTCTTCAGAGCGCTTACGTTCTGTGGTGCTCTCCTCGGCAGGTTGAATACTCTCTGTTTCATAATATTGTGGCAGCTTATAGCTGATCAACGCATTCTCTTCACCCTGACGCATGCGCTGTACGGAGAACTGTGGGGTTTCCATACGATCCGTCGGTACCACGATCACGCGCACCAGATAGTTTTGCCGCTTCTCAATGGCATTGACGGCTTCACGTTTTTCGTTGAGAAGATAGGAGGCGATATCCACGGGTACAATGGCATGTACCTCTTTGGTATTCTCCTTCATGGCCTCTTCTTCGATCAGTCGCAGGATAGACAGGGACAGGGATTCGTTATCACGCACGGTGCCGGTGCCATTACAGCGGGGGCAGACATGGTGGCTGGATTCATCCAGTGACGGGCTGAGGCGCTGCCGGGAAAGTTCCAGCAGACCAAAACGGGAGATGCGGCCAATCTGGATTCTGGCCCTGTCCTGACGAACAGCATCACGCAGGCGGTTTTCCACTTCACGTTGATGACGCACCGGCGTCATATCGATAAAGTCGATCACGATAAGCCCACCCAGGTCACGCAGACGAAGCTGGCGCGCTATTTCATCAGCGGCTTCCAGGTTGGTATTAAACGCTGTCTCTTCGATATCGCCGCCGCGTGTGGCTCTGGCGGAGTTGATGTCGATGGCTGTGAGTGCCTCGGTGACATCTATAACGATAGAGCCACCGGAGGGAAGGCGCACTTCACGACGGAAGGCGGATTCAATCTGTGATTCGATCTGAAAATGACTGAATAGCGGGACTTCTCCGGTATAGGGTTTGATCTTACTGGTAAAGTCAGGACGTCCCAGCGCGGCAATATGCTCTTTGGCCCGCTCGAGGACTCTGGGATTGTCGATCAAAATCTCGCCGATATCGGGGCGCAAGTAGTCGCGGAAAGCCCGTACAATGACATTACTCTCCTGATGGATCAGAAAAGGTGCGGAGCGACCTTCAGCGACTTTCTTAATCGCTTCCCAATGTTTGAGACGAAAGGAGAGGTCCCATTGTAACGCTTCCGCTGATTTACCCACACCCGCAGTGCGGACAATCAGACCCATACCCGCAGGAATATCCAGGGAGGAGAGGGCTTCTTTCAGTTCGACGCGATCATCCCCCTCAATACGGCGTGAAATACCGCCAGCGCGGGGGTTGTTGGGCATCAGCACCAGATAGCTGCCTGCCAGACTGATAAAGGTGGTTAACGCCGCGCCTTTGTTGCCACGCTCCTCTTTATCCACCTGGACGATCAGCTCCTGACCTTCGTGCAGATCTTTAATATTCTGTCGATTACGCGAGGAGCTGTTGCCGGAGAAGTATTCGCTGGCGATCTCTTTCAGGGGTAAGAAGCCATGCCTTTCAGCGCCATAATCGACGAAGGCTGCTTCCAGACTGGGTTCAATTCGGGTGATTTTTCCTTTATAGATATTGGCTTTTTTCTGCTCATGCCCCGGAGTTTCGATATCGAGGTCATATAAACGTTGTCCATCTACCAGAGCAACACGCAACTCTTCTTGCTGAGTTGCGTTAATTAACATTCTTTTCATCGTGCCTACTCATTATTTTTGCATTGTTGACAGGCTGCACATGCTCTCTCAGGACGTGTGGTATCGGCCTGAGCATAGGGGAAAGAAAACCAACAGGATCGCTCTGTTATTGTAATCGCGTCAATCTCCCGATTGTCGTATGCCTTCAACAGGTTATCCGGCAAATCTGCTTATCATTTCCAGTCAGCACCTTCATACCTCAGCCTATGATATAAGAGGATTTTTGAGGGTACTGAATCGTTCCTTTGTTCCGCTATGCTGCAACTGGCAGCCTTTTCATTATCTGATACGACACGCGTCTTATGCCATTGCTGCGCAAATGTCTATCAGGTTAACTTTTGTGCCCCACCTGACAATTTTTCAGGTAACTCACTCTTCCACTCTCTTAGTATAGGAAGCGAGACGGGAAACGGCTACATTATTCCATTGCAGACACCCTGTTAGCAAGGTTAAAAATCAGGTGGTAAGCTGGCAGCAGTACAATTAAAATAGCGACCATGGAAACGATTAACTCAATTCCTGCTGTGCGGATGCTGACCGTATCCGCCGATCAGGCAGGCCAACGTATTGATAACTATTTACGCACTTTGTTGAAAGGTGTGCCTAAAAGCATGCTTTATCGCATCATCAGAAAGGGCGAAGTTAGGGTCAACAAGAAAAGAATTCAGCCAGAATATCGTCTGCAGGAGGGGGATGAAGTGCGCGTGCCACCGGTGCGTACCGCGCAACGCAGTGAGATCCCCATTTCAGCGCGATTGAACCAAGTGGCGCAACTGGAGCAATGTGTCCTCTATGAGGATGAGTGCTTGTTATTGCTCAATAAGCCTTCCGGGATGGCGGTTCACGGAGGCAGTGGCGTCAGCTTCGGGGTGATAGAAGGTTTGCGTGCCCTGAGACCGGAAGCGCGGTTTCTGGAGCTGGTACACCGCCTGGATCGTGATACTTCCGGTGTGCTGCTGATCGCCAAAAAACGTTCGGCATTGCGTGCCTTGCATGAACAACTCAGGTTACATCAGGTACATAAGGAGTACCTGACCCTGGTGCAAGGGGAGTGGCCGGCTCGCTGTCAGGTGGTTCGCGCCCCTTTGCTGAAGAATATTCTGCAAAGCGGTGAGAGGATGGTCAAAGTCAGTACTGAGGGTAAGTCGGCAGAAACACGCTTTCAAATTGTTGAGCGCTTTGGAGGAGCAACCCTGGTCAGAGCGATGCCCCTGACCGGACGG
>JBOFSC010000330.1:0-3262 GCA_051651345.1 Enterobacteriaceae bacterium | reverse complement strand
CGGAATGAAAATCTGCAGAAGTGAATATTATCTATAATGGTAATAGACATTACTTTAACTTCGGAACAGGTGGAGGGGGTACCGGGTATCAGACGCGCCGCAAGTACATCCTTGTAGGCTCGGAGCGCAGCATCCCTGCTGCTTACGGTCTGATAACCGGTACCCCCTCCACCTGTACACTATTTGAAAGTTATTTATTTGCTCACTCTTTGACGATACTGCTTTGATGGGAGGCTATATGTCATATTATGCTGATCCCCTGTCCGTGATTCTGCTGCGAGAGTTGGGGGAAGATTTGGGTGTGCCGCTGGCATTTGATGAACATGGCCAGTGTCTGCTGGTGCTGGATGACAATCTGATGATTTCAGTGCACCAGCAGTCGGAGCAGAGTTGGGTCTTGTATGGCATGCTGGGTGAGTTCTGGCAGCCGGATAATGCGTTTTTTATCATGCTGTTTGCCCTGAATAGACAGTTAACAGAGCAGGGACAGGGAACATTGATATTCAGTAAAGAGAATAACAGCGTACTCTATATGCAGCATCTCTCTTTACAGGGGGCCAGCAGAACGAGCCTCTATCAACAGTTGGAACAGTTTACTGACTGGCTGGAAAATCTGATCAATACGCTTAATGACAGCGCTGCGGGTAAAGCGCGGATGCAAAGTGCGCCATTTAGCCCGCAGCCCTGAGCACTGCTTCAGATGATATCCGGCAGATTTTAAATGCGCTGACTGCTGCCTCACCGCATAGTGACAAACTCTTCTGCTGCGGTGGGGTGAATTGCCACGGTGTTATCAAAATCTTTTTTGGTCGCACCCATTTTGATCGCCACGGCAAAACCCTGCAGCATCTCATCCATACCAAAACCAATGCCGTGCAGGCCGACTATCTTCTCCTCCGGGCCGACACACACCAGTTTCATCCGACAAGGCTGGCGATGGCGGGTCACAGCACTATACATGGCAGTAAAGGAGGAGGTGTAGACCTTCACCTTTTGATCACCAAACTGATCCCGCGCCTGGGGTTCGGTCATGCCGATGGTGCCAATAGGGGGATGGCTGAACACCACGGTGGGGATATTGCTGTAATCCAGATGCTCTTCCGGCTTGTTGTTAAACAGGCGTTCTGAGAGGCGACGCCCTGCAGCGACGGCCACTGGCGTCAGCTCGACGGCACCGGTATTGTCACCGACCGCATAAATACCCGGAATATTGGTGTTCTGGTACTTATCCACCACAATATAACCTTTGTTGTTGGTCAACACGCCGGTGGCGGTAAGGTTAAGATTATCTGTTGCGGGCACCCGACCAATCGCCCAAATCAGGCAATCGACGGTGACAGAGCGTCCATCTTCCAGCTCCAGGGTCAGGGATTCATCACTATTTTTAATCACTCTCTTGGGAATAGCCTGGGTATACAGGGTGGGGCCTTCGTTTTGCATCACCTCCACCAGCGTCTCCACCACCATAGGATCAAAACTGCGTAGCGGGGCATGTTTCCGCACAAAGAGATGACTCTCCACGCCCAGGCCGTTTAAGACACCGGCCAGCTCAACGGCGATATAGCCTGCGCCCACCACCGCCACTTTTTTCGGCAGCGACTGCAAGGCAAAGAAACCATCAGAGTCAATACCATACTCTGCACCCGGAATCTCCGGCCAGGAAGGGCGCCCGCCGGTAGCGATCAGAATATGATCGGCGCTGATACGCTCACCATTCACCTCTACCGTATGGGCATCGATAAAACGGGCAGTGCCCTCGATCACTTCGATTTGATTATTGCCCAGCACCCGCTCATAAGAGGCGTGAATACGTTCGATATAGGCATTGCGACTGGCGAGCAGGGTGCTCCAGTCGAAACGGTTTAACGTGACATCAAATCCGTAGTCAGCGCCATACAGATGCAGCGCCTCTGCTATCTGTGCCGCATGCCAGGTGATTTTTTTCGGTACGCAGCCGACATTGACGCAGGTTCCGCCGAGATGTTTTGCTTCGATCAGTGCGCATTTTTTGCCGTACATTGCCGCACGATTGACAGAGGCGATACCACCACTCCCACCACCAATCGCCAGATAATCAAAATGTTTTTGCATAGTCATTGGCCTGTTTTCATGATCCGTAACGGTCTGATTGTACCTGTTAACCGCCCTTGAGGCTAAACAGAGTGTGAAGGTAAAACCTATTTATTTAACAGGCGCTGACTTGCAGCGTTGATTTACAGAAATAACAAGAAACAATCTGGAATAATTTAAAATATTTTAACATATAACCTAAACTGATTAGTTAGTAGGTTCTGTTGTTTGCTTGATACTATTTTAAAAAGGCGGTTGTCATGCAAAGAGTATGTACTATTTATGCCCTTCTGACTTTGTCGTGGTTGCTCGCTGCTGCTGGTACGGCCACAGCCATGCCAGTGGCACAGCCTTCAGGTAAAATAGCTGGTATTTTTTCAGTGCAACTGACACTGGTTCCGGGCTGTACTATCAATGGTGGCGCTTCCCAAAGCCCCATAGGGACCGTCGATTTTGGTATTCACCCGAAATTGACTGATATTGTTACCGCCCAATTAGCGAGCGTGACACTCAATTGCCCCAGCAACCTGGCTTATTCTATTACCCTTGATAATGGCCTGAATGTGGATGCCCATACTCAGCGCCGTATGGGGAGTACTGCCCACGGTGGAGGTGGCGGTAATTCAGGCCCTTATATTACTTATAATCTCTATCAGGATGCTGCGCATCAGACATTATGGACTTCCGCTGTCTCTGTAAGTGGAACCGGTAGTGGTGCTAATGCGCCGGTAAATATTTATGCCACTGTTCCCTCACAAACCACACCCCAGGAAGGAACCTATCAGGATAGTGTGACAATGACGATCAGTTGGTAATGATAAATTATTGAAATAATTAAATCATTAATTATTTCAATATATAAACAAGCATCTCTGAATATTTCGGCTAAACTTTTTGCAAAGGAAACTGAATAGGTGTTTTTTTAAATTCATTAGGTTCGTCAGAAAGAATAATGTTTAGCGCTTGTGCTCTTAATTGTAAAGGGAACAGATATGGACATTATTCTTTTTGTGTTTTTAATACTTTGAAAAGGTGGTTCTATGAAGAAGGTATTATTTATACGTAGGATCTTTAGGATCAACCAACTGATAACGATAGAAAAAATGACGTATTTTTAGAAAAAAGAGTGGAAAGTGTGCTGTGATCATGATCAAATGATCATTCGCCAAAACAACCAACACAACCAACACAA
>JBOFSC010000329.1:0-8485 GCA_051651345.1 Enterobacteriaceae bacterium | reverse complement strand
GAAAAATCACTCTGAATAAAAAGTTGATCATAGTCTGGACCGGAGAATTTACCCTGTAATCCCTTGACCTTGCTGGCGAGAGTAAATCGGCCGCTACCACTCTGAATGCGCTGCCCCGACGGGGTGACCAGCGAAAGGTTAAATATGGAGTCACTGTGATTACCCAGAGGTCCTAATCCATGCCCTTTGGTAAGCGCATTACCCAGTACACTGCCTGATACTGGTCCACCGGTAAGGTCGACCAGCCACTCTGGATACGCCTGGCGCAGATATTCAACTAACTGACTGAAGGTGACCCCCGCCTGTATCGTGGCATATCCCCATTCACTATTTACCTCCAGAATGCGGTTCAGCCGCCCCAGGTCAAGGACAAAATCGACTGCTGACGCAGGCCGGGCAGAACCGTAGCCCCAATTTTTTCCCTGGCTTATTACATAGAAAGTCAATTGATGCCTGGAAGCTGCGGTTAAACAGGCGATGACTTCATCCTCTGACGCAGGTCGGACAACCAGGTAGTGCAGAGTCATATCAACAGGAAAAGTACAGGATTGATGTGCGCCGGGAACGGTTGACGCAAGCAAATTCTCTGCCCCGACAATGGCTGTAAAAACCTGCCGTACCAGCGCAATTTTCTGTAGTACCTGATTGTGAGTATCAATGATTATCTCTAACGGCTGTCGTTCATCTTCGCCAATCATCCCGGCCAGCAGAGTTGTTCTGGGATCAACGGCCACAGTGAAGAACATTCGCGATTCACAGGTATTGTTGTATAAATTACAGCGTTCGCATAAATGGGCAGCAATACCCTGTCTGGAAATCAACACGGAATGAAATGGGGTTTTATGAACGCGTTGCCATGTCCGGTCATGGCTGGATATACGCATAAATGCAGTGGTCGCATGCAGGCATTGAGCAAGGCGTAGCACCATATACTCCAGAATAGTGCCAATGCCTTGTTGTTGCCATGCATCGTCTACGATCCTTGAAAATATTTCCGGCATAGAGCTGTGATCAAAATCTATGCCTGTGAGGCCGATAATATTGCCCTGCTCGTTCCTTGCTACTGCAAAAGTGGCTCCCGGCATCTGGTGAAAGTTCATGGTTTGCCTGAGCCTGGCGGTAAGAAAAGCTAAAACTTCCGGGTCATTCTGATTAAAAATAAAGGAAAAACGACAATGCGATAGAAATGATTTCATACGCGTTCCCGGGTTTGCCGCAGATTGGGTTGGACTCTATTCTATCCTGTCTCCTGATGGAGTTAAAGCACCCACGCCAGTCGCTGAATCTGCTGTAACATCTCGTATGGGTGATGTTTCCATCGCCCTGAACTTTAATAGCCTGTATGAAGTACTTTATTGTATCGATGCAACGGTAACAGGCTGTCGGTTTTTATCGAGCAGGTCAGTGATGATACCTTTGCCCTGGGCATCGACACGGAGGCGGGCGAATTTTGCCTCTGTTTCAACAGCCCGGCCAGTGCCCTCCTGGACAAAGAAACTACCGCCGCCAAAGACAATCCGGTTGTGACGCTGTTTGTACTCCAGCAGGACCTCACTCTTCTGTAAGGGCGAGCCATCATCCATTCTGACAAAATGGTGATATCCATCGCGCAACGTAAAAACGGCCAGGCCTTTAGGCAATTTGCGTGGTGCACTTTTTTGCCATGCTTCGACTTTAGGGGCGAGGCCATGAGCAGCCAGGTCTTTATTAATGTCCTCAGCAGCCGCAAAACGCAGTTCCACATAATCTCCCTGCATCAGAGAACGGGGGTCCAGGGGTTGAAGCTGCAAAATGACCTCCTGACCTGTCGCGATTAACCGCTCTTTGGCTACGATAGAGTAGTTGTATCCTGCCAACAGGGCGGCGATAAATGCCAGCAGAGTCCAGCGGGAGTTTAGATTGTGGAGTAATGTCGCTATCTTGTTCATTGTTTTGCCACCAGTTTGCTCAGGAAACGGCAACTTCCCCAGGCCATCAACAGGATCAGCACGCCGGAGCCCATCAGGATAAAAGATTTATCCAGCAGGGAGATCTGCAGAGAGTAGTAATACCAGACAAGGCTTGCGCCCAGGTAGGTTGACGCTATCCCGGTGACCAGAACATTACCCATGCTAAAGCCCAGCAGGTATAAAACAATGCCCATGGCAATGGCTGGCTGGAAAAAAGCCAAAAGTGCCAGGCCGAGACCACTGATTAACGCGAGGGTTGCGGGCAGCTGTTTGTGGTACCACAGGATAGCGGCCAGGATCAGCAGTGCAGCAGACAGCCCACAACGGGAGAGCCACATCGACAGGGGGTCGAACAGGCCGAAAAAGGCTAATCCGGCGCACAGTAGTACCATGCCCCAGGCGAGGCTCTGTACTTGCAGATTTATCTGTACAACGCCGTAGCGTCTGAATGGCCCGCCAGCCCAGAGGCCGGGTAAAATTAAAATACCGCTGACGCCGCAGGCCGCCACTAAAGCCGCTGCGGCATACAGAGTAGCGCTTGGCTGCCATAGCGGGAGTTCTGTCGGGAGGGTGCTGTAGAACCAGATGCTGTTGCTCAGGATATTCACCAGCCAGCCCAGGGCGCAGGCGGCGCTGAGGGTTTTAGCAGGCATACCGTAGATAAATAGCCAGGTGAGGGCGAAAAGCCCCAGGGCACAGAGGGAAAAGGAGAGGTCTCCTGGCCTGAACCGGAGGGTTTCCCCCAGATAGTACAGAATGGACAGAAGCCCGATAATCACCAGGCTGAAAGCCACTTTGCGCCCGATAGGGTTTTTGGCGTTGCACAGTACGAGACCCAACAGATAAGCCAGTGCTCCCCAAAGGATAACGGTGGTTTTCAATATTAAAAAGAAGGCCACCAGTAGCACCCCAATCCAGATGCCAAGGCTCATCAGAAGATTCGCATACCAGGGGAGGGCCTGCTCTTCAGCCACTTTTTGCTGCTTAAAAAAGGCTTCTGCACTATCCAGATTCAGGGTGCTGATGAGATAGTCCTGCAGTTTTGCAGACAGCTTTTTCTGCAGACTTTGCTCGTGGCTGTGGCCCAGAGAGAGGGAGTGGGTCTCTGCCTGTTGTTTATCAAGTCGTGCATAAAGTTGTTTGCGTAGCTTTAAGATAATCACCACTGCCAGAATGCTGGCGCCGATGATCAGCAGGCCGGATAGCAGCAGACCGGAGAAATCAGCCAGGCTGATATTGGCTAACAGAGTGACGGTCAATGCCCCAATGGCCCCAAATACGCCCAGGCTGATAAAAAACATATCCGGCTGTTTTCTGGTATAAAAATAGGTCATCACTGCCAGCAGAGCCATATACCCAGGGATAAGCAGAGTTTTTGCCGCATCAGGTAACAGTGCGACGGTGATATAGTCATCTCCACTGCCGCCAATTTGCATACTGATTTGCCAAAAAACCGCTGCGCTGGCCAGGCAGAAAGCCACAGCGCCAACAATACGCGGTAGCCAGCGCAGCGGTTGCCTAAGTAGCTGGGTTTTTTCCAGTACAGAGATACCCCCTTCGCATGCACCCCACATCAAAAGCAATAACACAATATTGTCCAGGGCATCCAGAGGTGCGTCGTATTCAATGGCGGTAAACAGGATTCCCCACAGGCTGGTCGTGATCCAGAGCAGCAAAAACAGGGCAGGCCGTGGCGAGAGCAAAACTATGGGTAGAAGGCTGAAACTCCACACTATAAACAGTTCCCAGGCATCGGCTCCGGTCTGGTAGATCTGGCCGAAGAGTGCAAAAGCCGATCCCAGGCTTAAGGCCAGACCCAACAACGCCACCTCTTTGGCCCAACGGTTCCACATGCAGAAGCTCAGACCGGTGAACAGAAGAATCACCATCTGCACTAAAGCAAATTTATGGAATCGGGACAGGCTTTGCCAGTTATAAGCGAAAAAGAAAATGACCCCGGCAGCCAGCAACAGGGTTCCCAGCGTTGCCAGGGTACGCTGGAGAAACAGTTGCCACAGGGGCAATTTGGCATTCAGGCCAAAGCTCTCCAGCAGCGCGTTTTTTTGCGGCTGGTCCAAAATATTTGCCATCTGTAGATTAAATATCTTTGGACGCAGTAACGTGTTGTGCAAAAAAAACTCGACCATATTCTGCATGGTTTTCCCATATTCCTTAGGTGGCAGGCCATTATAGCCAGCATAGTGACCTAACTTAAATCACCGGCCGCCTTAATTTTTACCAGCATGGCATTACCGGGCAAATAGGCAAGGGGCACTTCAAGATACTCTATCAACTCCACACTGGCCGGATGGGCGCCTGCGTTAATTGCGGCATCGATCGCCTCTTGTTGCAGTGTTTGTTGCAATAGTTGCCGCTGTTGACCGGCGAAGCTGACCACTTTCTCTACCTGACCACTGACTTTACCTAAGGCAACACCAATCGCATTCGCCGCATCAAAGTTCTCCGGTCGTACCGTATGGCTGATGCCCGCCAGCTGATCCGGAATTAAAATGCTGCCACCGCCAACCAGGATCGCCGGGATCGGTTGGGCTGAGGTTTTCATTTTATCTATCGTCTCCTCCACCATACGGCACATCTCTTGATAGGCTCGTTCGCATAAGCGGGTGTCGACGCTTGTCGGTTTCAGTTGCTGAGAATCTGGCCACTGATAGCGCTCTGTCTGTAATAGCACATCCGTCAGCGTCAGAGTGGAACCGCCAAAACTGATCCCCTGTTCCAGCAGACGATGGCCAACACTTTGCGGGCCGACTTGTACATCACTTTCTTCTGTGTGATAGACACAAGTCCCACCGCCAATGCCGATGGCGGCAATATCCGGCATACGGAAGTTGGTACGCACAGTACCGATTTTAACCGCCAGAGCCGATTCCCTGGGAAAACCATTGACCAGAACACCGATATCGGTGGTGGTGCCGCCCACATCAATCACCAGGGCGTCGGTTAAACCGGACAGATGGCTGGCGCCACGGATCGAGTTGGTGGGGCCGCAGGCTAAGGTGAGGATCGGGTAGCGTTTCACCAGCTCCGCCGACATCAGCGTGCCATCATTCTGACCAAAAAAGGGAGTGGCTGGAATCCCGTTTTCTTGTAGTGAGCGGGTAAAACCATCCACAAAGCGAGCGGCGGTGGATTGTAACGCCGCATTGAGAATAATGGCATTTTCCCGCTCTAACAGGCCAATACTGCCCACCTGATGGGATAGGGAGATGGGCAGGCCAGGCAGTTCACTGGCAACCCATTCGGCAACCTGTAACTCCTGACGATTATCCACCGGCGAGAACACGCCACAGATGGCGAGGCTGTCGACTGCACCACGCATTTGTCGGCAGTATTGGCGCACCTCCTGTTCATCCAGGGCGTGAATTTCCCGACCGTTAAATTCATATCCGCCATGGACCTGATAAAAATGCGCTCCCAACAGTTGATGCCACTCATCATCCCAGTCCGCTAACGGAGGCACACCATCACTGCTTGGCAGGCTGATACGCAGGTAGCCCACTCTGTCGAGACCTTTGCGTTCCACAATGGCATTGGTACATTGAGTGGTGCCTAACATGGCATATTTAATCGCACCAGGATCAATAGCCGCCAGGGCCAGAACCTGGCGCAGCGCTTGTTCGATGTCCTGATAAACATCGGCGCTGGTGGGCACTTTGATTTTAGCGATACAGCGCAGTTGCGGATCCAGAATCACGGCGTCCGTGTTAGTGCCGCCTACATCGATACCCAGGCGGTATCCCGCTAATTTACTCATTGAATTGGCTCCTGTTATTGCCGTATTAACTGCTCAATCGGCTGATACTCAACGGCATAGCCAAAATAGCCGGGACCGGCAACTTCAATTCCCTTAGGCGTGCGCCATTTCTGGTGGCACGGATAAGCGATCACATCAATGCGCTGCCCGTAGCGAAATTGCTCGGTCGTGATGGGGAATCCGGTTTCATGGTCCAGAATGGAGATCAGATCCGGTGTCACGGCCAACAGGTTTTCCGCCGTGGGGCAATCATGATGATTGGCACGATAAGCCACCAGCAGTTCATTTTGAAACAGGATATGGAAATGCTCGCCTTTATCCGGGCCCAGGCCTTCAATAATCAGTTTGCCCTTACTGAATCCCCCGGAAGTAACGCGCTCCACATCGGTAATTTTACCGAAAGCCAGAGGGTGACCAGAGACAATATCCAGCACACTCTGTAAACCGCTGACGCCGGATTGATGCGCTTCACGCAAGGTGCGTCCCAGAGTTTCAGCCAGGGTCAGGGTACCGCCGATAGCACTCTGTTTAAGCTGCTTACCACGCATGGGATAGTCACTCATGGCCGTAGAGGCGCCCATCTGCATGGTAATATCGCGGGCAAAGCGCTCAGACCAAATGCCATCCACCGGATAGAGTACGATCACATTGCCTTTTTCATCGGCCATGGTATTGGGTGCTGAGGGCAGTCCATCCAGGTAAAAGGTGACCATTTGTGATTCAGGGAACGCGCGCCCCATGGCATCACAATCGATAACAGGAATCCCTTTGTATGCTGCGGTTAAAAAGGGGATCAGTGAGTTAAGTCCACCCACCTCAATGGGAAAAGTGGCACCCAACGGCTGCTCAAGCACCTGTTCCAGCTTATTAAACGCGGTCACCATCTGTTGCGCGGACATGATTTTCTCCACCGCCACAGTGGGTGCACCGATCATACTGCTGGGGGCCACCATCATCTCATCGGGGATCTCGTCCAGGGAGAGGACAGGAACCGGTGCATTTTTTTTGATAGCACTCTTGGCAAGCAGCGAACCAATATGGGGATCGCCACCGCCGCCCGTGCCTAATACTGCCGCACCGAGGGCAATATCCTCTATGGTTTTATCATCGATGTATCGGGTCATGTGTTATTTGCTTTGTTAGTGGTTTTGTTAAAGTTACTACTTTTTTGCAGCAGCCAGTAGGCCAGCATGGCGCTGAGGACACCATCCAGTGCTGACACCGTGGTGATCTGAAATAGCCCGGCAAAATCTTCTGAAGTCAGCAGGGAGACCAGGCTGCCCAGCCCCCAGGATAGCGCCGCTATGGGCTCTAATCCGCGCACAGTTTGCTGAGTCAGAGTGAGTCGACTGGCATCGAGTAAATAATATTGCGCCAGATACACCCCGGCAATAGGGGCGATAAGCACACCCAGAATGGACAGAAACTGAGCGAAGTTATTGATCATACCGTTGTAGGCCAGGGCCAATCCAACGCAGGCCATGATGATCACCAACAGAGGACGTGAGATCCACTGGACTGCCACAGATAATCCCAGTGAGGCAGACACCAGGTTATTACTGTTTGTGGTCCATTGGGCAAATACCAGCACAATTATGGCCGATAAGCCGAAACCTATTTTAAAAAACACGTCCACCAGGGCATCGCTGCCGGTGAGTTTGGTCAGAAACAGGGCCACCAGAATCGTGGCGCTGTTACCCAGCAGAAAACCGAGACCTGCCCCCAGCAGGGTATCTTTACGGGATTTAGCATAACGGGCAATATCCGGTGCCATCACCGCCGCCATAATCCAGATGGAGATAACATAGGAGATTGCTGAGCCCAGGGTTAATGGGTTGCTGATCACCATGGTTTGCACCGGATCAGGATAGTGACTGGCTTTGAACATACCCAATACAATCAGCCCAACCATC
Source organism: Enterobacteriaceae bacterium (assembly GCA_051651345.1). Lineage (GTDB taxonomy): Bacteria > Pseudomonadota > Gammaproteobacteria > Enterobacterales > JBOFSC01 > JBOFSC01. The sequence goes on along the minus strand of JBOFSC010000329.1, from coordinate 848 downwards.
AGGGGAACACTGATCACACTGAGTTTACCGAGCGCCCGAACACCCCAGACGGCGGTGGTGGTCATTAAAATGGTACCGAACAGCAGGATGGGCAGCCGACCCGGCTGAATAGCGTAGTAGCTGAGGGATTTTTGCAGCATTTCACCAAAAAAATCCAGTTGAAAAGCGAACCAGCCCACCAGTGAAACTGCAGAGATAATACCGATAAACTTACCACCGAAGCGGCCAAATACGGTGCTGCTGAGTAAGGTGGTTGACAGCCCACTGGAGTAACCGACATTGGCACAGAGCGCGCCCAGCAGACCCAGAATCGCGGAGCCGGCTAAAGTGGCAAAGATGGCATTATTAAAATCGAGGCCATTGCTTAAAAAAGCGCCGAGAAACAGCCCGGAGATATCGATGCCGACAGCGAGCCAGATCAGGGCGATCACATACCAGCTTTTACGGGCCTGAAGCGGGACGGCTTCATATTCATAATCATAGATGGCTTTAGACTCAGCCGGGTGTGATGAGGATAGGGGGGTATTGTCATCCGGGACTAATTGGGGCATTGCAAACTCGTTTTTATTGTTGGTGTTAGCAATGTAATATGACGGGTTTGTGGATTGATATCAATATACGTTCTTATGCTTCTGACAGAATACTCGTTGAGTAGCGCTATTTCAGAATTGTACTGTAACAAAATTGCACAGAGATCATAAATTTTTCACAAAAGTCAGGCTTGTGATTTAAATGTTAAAAAAATCATGAGGTAATGATAAAAACTCAGACCAGGATCACAGATGTTTGATGGACAAATGTCACTTTTTTCTTTAAGGTAGTTGCAATCAAAGCCTGAGTATTGTTTT
>JBOFSC010000328.1:0-3872 GCA_051651345.1 Enterobacteriaceae bacterium | reverse complement strand
TTGCGACTCATGGTCAACGAGCTCATCCCAGGCGAGATCAGAAAAGTATGTTGCTATCGTTAGGTCTTAGTATTTACCCTGTAATGAATTAAAGGTACATCAATGTGTTATGAGCTTAAGTACCTACATATGAATAGTGCTATATTGACCACCGTCTTTAATTCAATATCAATTTACATCTATTTTATAGATTGCCGGAGTGGTGGCTGCAATCTGTATAATTTTGAGGCGTCCCATGAAAAGGATTTTGGCTTTGTATAAAGAGTTTGTTTTAGTTTTGTTGTTATCTGTTTGCATGCTATTTAATACAGCCAATGCTGAAACAGAAACTAACAATAATAACAGCGAGCAGCATGATACGGGTATATCAGGGCAGGAAACACCCATAGCAGAAACGCCGAATAGTGTTCCATTTAATGCTTCTGTCTCAGAAGGTCCCAATAGTACTCTCTTTAAAGCCTCTGTTTCAGAAGCTCCCCATAAACCGCCTTTTGAATCAACAATAAAGGAAGCAAACACCGCTCCCCATTTCACCTCAGCTATTCATATAAACAATCGTGTTAATATATTGGTTGTTAATGATGAAGCGCAAAACAATTCATATACCACCACACTGTCTGTGTCCGGACAAACCATTCCCGGTGCTGCCCCCATCGTTCTGTTTGGTGTAAAGCAGCCTGCCAGTCAACATTATCGCCCCATTGCCTGGCGCTCACAGGGCAAGGAGCAGAATGAGATCGATTCATTGTTAAACACCGATCTTATCGATAAGTTTCTGGCCAATAATGTCACCGAGGAGCAATTGCAATACTCACTAAAAATGCGTGATGGTAATGACATTGAGCTACAAACCCAACTGATTAAGCAAGCACAAATTACGCTTCAACGACCAGCAACAGTTGATTGCCAGGAGATACAGTTAGAGGAGTATCAGGGCAAAAGCTGCTTAATTCGAATCATCACACTCACTGGCGATCCCAGTGGCGGGGATATCCGGTTTGTGATGCGCTCGCACCAGTTGTTAGAAAATGCCCGCTATCGTATTGGGCAGCAGTGGTATCCATTAGGAACCCCTATCCCTGTCGCGGAATTTACACAAGGCCGGGGCATTGAGCTATTTATCACCCAACAGGGTGCTGAGCAGGCACGCCAACATATGCAGTCAACATCGCTGACCGCATTGCTGGAGGCCGGGTTTTATTCTCCCTCCCGCTATTCACAAGGTGACAAGTTTAGTCTGGCTCTCTCTGGTCAACTCTCTTCGGGTAAAAAATCCGTGCTGATGTCACGGTTGGGTCTGGTTTTTATTGATGACCAGGTGACACAAAATCGATATGTCAGCACCACCAATAGCCACAGCTCAAAGTCTGGCGCGCTGCTCTACGGTGCCAGCCATGTGGGCTTTGCCAGCCGTCCGGCTATCTGGTATAGCCGGGGCCTCGATGAGGTCGGTGAGGGGAGTGAGGGCGCTTATCAGGCGCAACTGGCCCCAGCGTCTTTTTTTGCTGGTTTCAGTAAAAATGGGGCTGCAAGCGGCGATAACACCACCTTTTCCCCCATGATCAGTGATGCCGGCTGGCAGAAACTGCTGACGATGTCGCCGGGCGATGGGCAATTATTGCAGTATGGGCGGCAGGGAGCTGTTGCGGAGCAGCGGCTGATGAGCAATATCGTTAAAGAGGTGCATTTGGAATTAACAGCACCTGCCGCAAGAGCTTGCCATAGTGAGCAAGTCAAGGGGATTGAGGGTCAGGTATGTACGGTCAGAGACGTTAACTGGCGCGGTTCCCTGTCGGGTCAGGATAGCCGCTTTGTCGTGCGGACATCGGGGAATCTGACGGATCATTTTTATCGTACAGGCAATGAGTGGATAGCACTGAATCACTCTATTGCATTAAGCGATATGGCGGGCAGTAAGCGCATCGACATCTTTTATCCTAAAACCAGAACAGAAGATATTCCACTACAACTGCAGTTTTTCTCCGGGCAACGCATATCACAGGGTGACAGGTTCACACTGCAACTGGCGCAACCGGAAAAATTGCCATCGGTAGCCGGGACAGAAATGTTGACATCGTCAGTGCAATCTCCGCAATCACGTAACTACAGTGGCGAGATTGAAGTAGAAACTATTCGCAATCCCGTCGTAGCCGGCCATTTAGGATATCAGGTTCTGCGATTGCCCCCGGCAATCAGCCCGCTGCCAGCCGATACAACGTTTTATACCTGGGAATATATGGTTATCAGCAATATATTGTTTTTTTCAGGTTCAAGTGGTTATATAAAATTTCTCCCTTCAGGCAAGGAAACGCCTATGGGGCCGCTGACCGGGCTGGGTGGCGGCTTTCCTGAGAGGAGTGCCGTGGCATTTACTGCGCCAAAAGGGACAACACATATCGTTGTCTATGTTAACGCGCAGAGAATAGCACCCGGAGTGCTGCCCGTCCTTAAAACGAATCTTTACATCAATGGAAAAAGTTATCTCAATTTATTGTATTGGTGGTTTATTGCGGGTGATGACAGAGATGATGCTTATTTAAATAGTCTCACGGCTTCACCACAACCCATCTATCCTGGCGGAAAAGTGACCATTCAAGTGGGTGCTGAGCCAGGCAATTCTCGTTCGACGGTTACGTTGCAATGCAGACATGGTGCACTTGAGGCAAGTTACTCCATGTTTGAGACGGACGTCGCCTTTAAGGTCTATAGTCAGGAGGGTCAGCTTCTGGGCTATACCAAATTAAACGGACGGGGTACAACTTATCTTCCCGGTGTGGAGTTCAGTACAGATCATATCAGAGGGGGTAAAAAAGTTCGTTTTACCCTCTATGTCAGAAATGTTCAAGGCCCACCTTCAATCCCAAACACTACAATTATCTGTAATTTGGCCCATGAAAATCAGCATGCGATGTATCTCACGCCCGCTTTTGCTACCACAGCACCGCCAGATAATTATGCGATAAGCGCATTTTCTGCCACGGATGGTATTGAACAGGTCACTGCACAGGCGGTGATGTCAGACGTAGCAAGGTCAGATCGGAAACTTTACTACGAAATCACCCCCCAGGGGTTTACTGCTGATGAATTACAAAACGTGAAGTTAAGTTATCGTAACCTGGCACCCGACGGTAAAACCTATAACAACAAACCCCTCAGTGGTGTGATTGATATTGCCTTCGGGCAGCAATGGGAGCCGCAGTTTACCCTAACAGCCGCCGGTATTGATGTTAATCGTTTGGTTAACTTTAAAATTGCACTGGATAAGAAGCCGAGCAGTGGCGGCAGTGGGGTATTTAATAAAACAGCAACGATGAAGTCGGCACGACCCGCGCCGCTTACGGTCTCTTTCCCCACCAATCCTGTGGTGGCTCGCGCCAATGCAGCATTAGCGATAACCTTGCAATTGAGCCGCATGCCCGCCCAAACTGATACCCTGGTATTCAGACTGGTGGAAGGGGGAGGTTCGCCGGAACTGAACCAGTTATTGGATCTGAGCAAAGCCACCCTGAGCGATGGTAAGGGCACTAATGAGAACCTGAACTTGACTGGCTCGGGTGATATCACTCTTCCCTTACAAAATTTCAAATCAAATAAACTGACGTTATCCCTCCCGGGTAAAATGCCGAGTTTTCAGTTTACCAGTAAGGCACTGACACTCTGGGTTAACGATAAGCGTTCTGGCAGCGTTAATCAGGGAGCGTCTGTGGAAGGGAAAATTCTGCCTTTTGAAAATCCCATGGCAATTAGCAAACTGACCGTCTCCAGTGCTATTGAAAAAGTTTTAGCAACAGTGGCGGTGTCTGGGCTCCCCTATAGTGGACAACAGATGTACTACCGTTTCACTTTTCATGACATGACGGATAATGAAAAAA
>JBOFSC010000327.1:0-4539 GCA_051651345.1 Enterobacteriaceae bacterium | reverse complement strand
TTTTTGCGACTCATGGTCAACGAGCTCATCCCAGGCGAGATCAGAAAAGTATGTTGCTATCGTTAGGTCTTAGTATTTACCCTGTAATGAATTAAAGGTACATCAATGTGTTATGAGCTTAAGTACCTACATATGAGTTTTTGATATCACTTTGGACCCGGCAGCAGAAAAGGACGAATCACTCTATTTACAGTTTATTCCCAGAACAGGTGCGAACGGTGCCAAAGCCGAGGATCTGCGGCTGAAAGAGGTCACCGTAAATGGCAAACCTCTGGATATGAGCAGTGGTAACAAGGGGATATTCCCCCTGGAACCTGGGATCCGACAGGTCAAAGTGACCATGCCCACCACAGACACTCCCCTGCTGGGTACTGAGAAAACACTGCCCGTGAAGCAGTTTACCCTGGCGGCAAGTACCCTGGACAAGGGTATGCAACTGGTGCACGGGACAGGTTTTCTTCATCCCAAACGGGTAATTTCGCCTAACAGACAGGCCTTTCGCATAACCAGTGGCAACACATTAAGCTTTACTTTTTCGATGAAACCGCCGCTATTTAATGAGCAAATTCTGGGGGTCAGTTACCAGCATGTCGGAACCCCCGAGGTGCCTGCTCAGTTTAATAAGGCGACTCTGGATGGCGTGGAAACGGCGATTCCTGCATTGGGTCAAGGCCGGGAAGCCTGGTTCCCTATTAAGGACACCCAAAAGTCAGTGAAATTAGCTGTACCCACGACGACTTTTTATTCGGGCGCGCAAAGAAAGCTTAACATTTTGCTGCATGGACGCGGGGATGGCGAAACAGATAGCGATACAGTGAGTTACTCTACGACCAGCGTTGTTGTCGATCCCGCCCAGCTCTCGATTAAATCGATTACAGAAGCCACAGCTGAAAATGGATCGCCTTTGGAGTTTACTATCGAACCGACAGTCGATGTGCCTGGTGGGGTGGATTTTTTCCTGAAAGTGGCACTCGACAAAGGCACCGAGGTGAATGATATTGACTGGAGTAAAGCGGAGCTAAAAAACAAAGAAGGTGATCGCCTGTTGCTGGGCGACATCACAGGAAATGGAAAAACACTCACCTTTACCGGGCCGGTCAGCAGCCCTATAACCCTGACACTGCCGACTAAGCAGTTCAGTTCATTTGACAGCAAGACGCTGACATTATCTGTCAATGGGATAACCGCGAAGGGCACGATAGATCCCACTTATCTTATCATCACGGAGCTCACGGGAGGAGAGGCCATCTATGGGGGTAATGCCCAGTTCACAGGTAAGGTGGATCGTGCGCCCAAGCCGGGTGAACCTCTGTTCTTTCGTATTGCCGATGAGCCTGCAGTGACCCGTGAACTGGATCTGGCCAATGCTACCCTCATTGGCAGTCATGGGGTCGGGCAGAGAATCGATCTGTCTGATCGAAACGGTAAGGCGCATAACGCTGTCGGGCAAACTTTTACACTGACTATCCCGGTGAGGCTACCGGAACAACTCCCTGAACAGGATAAAACCTTCACCTTAAGTGTGAATGGCGGGGGCCAGTACAACGAAAAGGGTGCAGAAAAAGCCCCTATGACGCTGAAAAAGATTGTCCCGGTGGTTTCAATCGAAAAGAAAGGCGGCAATCTCAATGGCTATATGGGCAAAGAAGATATCAGTCAGCATTATCAGGTGCGCTGGTCCCTCGACAATATTGCGCTCAAGGAGGGCAGCGATGCACAACGCATCCAGGCCCGGCGTCAACTGAGCCAGTTGGGCAATATCGCGCTGGTGATTGAGGGTATTCCGGGGAAAGAGAGTATACAGACCGAAGGGGACAGTACCGCATGCCGTCTGACCATTATGGAGGGGTATAACAACACCCCCACCGGCCTGCATATTAAACTGCCCTCTTATATTGAGTTTACCCAACGCAATGGTTCGGTCAGCAAAAAGTACCATGGTTGCCGCCCTGAAAATGCCATCGATTTGGCGGGGGCTCTCTGGCTACCGATAGATGACTCTAAAGCCAACTATAGCGGTCAACTGGATGTCCGCCTCGGCTTTGAAATGAATAATGAAGGGTCCATGGTAACCCTGGAGACGCCCCAGCAAACCTGGTTTGGTAAGGCGGAAGCCGAGGGAACCATCACGGTACGTGCTGAGTGGAATGTCAGTCAGCCGTAGATCACTGAATTCCTTTATTGCGGGCTGCTATTGCAGCCCGTTTTCTTTGGGTTCCTGAGTCTCCTCAACCACCTCAATACCGCCCTGACAACAGGATGAGGATTTTTCCATCCGATACTCAGTAAAAGTGACAAACGAATGTTTTAATATTTCAATACTTATTGTAATATCATTGCATGAAAACCAAAACCGCTACCCCCATATTTGAAGCACTCTCATCCGCGATACGGCTGGATGTTTATCGTCTGTTGGTCAGGGCTGGCTTAGAGGGCATGGTGGCCGGAGAGATCGCCTCCACACTGGCGGTACCGCCCACCAACCTCTCTTTTCACCTTAAAACACTGACACAGTCCGGATTGTTGACGGTGGAACAGGAGGGGCGTTACCAACGCTATCGCGCCAATATTCCGCTGATGCTGGAGTTGATCGCTTATCTGACCGAAGAGTGTTGCTCCGGGCACCCTGAGCAATGCGCTGATTTTCGCCTGGCATCGTCCTGTTCGGCATCACTGTTACCACCACTGACCGCTAACAAGGAGAAGCAATAATGAAAGAAGAGACGACGCTGTCTGCACAATCCCAGTCGCCCGCTCCCATGAATCTGTTTGAACGCTATCTGACTGCCTGGGTGGCTATCTGTATTGTGATAGGTATCGTTCTGGGCCAGGCAATACCGGAGTTCGTTTTTACCATTGGCAGTCTGGAAATTGCCCAGGTTAACTTGCCGGTCGGATTGCTGATTTGGGTGATGATTATCCCCATGTTGCTTAAAATCGATTTTACTGCCCTGTCCCAGGTTAAAGCGCACTGGCGTGGCATCGGCGTCACTCTGTTTATCAACTGGATGGTCAAACCGTTCTCCATGGCTTTTCTGGCCTGGCTGTTTATCCGTTACCTGTTTGCGGACTGGCTGCCCGCAGAACAACTGGACAGCTATATCGCCGGACTGATTATTCTGGCCGCTGCGCCCTGTACGGCGATGGTCTTTGTCTGGAGCCGACTGACCAAAGGCGACCCCTACTTTACTTTATCGCAGGTGGCGCTGAATGATGTCATTATGATCTTCGCCTTTGCGCCTATTGTCGGGCTTCTGTTGGGGCTGTCGTCGATTATCGTTCCCTGGGCAACGCTGTTTACCTCCGTCATTATGTATATTGTGATACCGGTTATCCTGGCCCAGCTGTGGCGTAAATATCTGCTGCGCAAAGGGCCGGCTGCGTTTGATGCCACCCTGGAGAAAATCGGCCCCTGGTCCATGGCCGCCTTGCTGCTCACCCTGATCCTGCTGTTTGCTTTTCAGGGCCAGGCCATTATGCAGCAACCGCTGATTATTCTGTTGCTGGCGGTGCCTATACTGATTCAGGTATTTTTCAATTCAAGCCTGGCCTACTGGCTCAATCGGGTCGTTGGCGAAAAACACAGTGTCGCAGGCCCCTCCTGCCTGATCGGTGCCTCTAACTTTTTTGAGTTGGCCGTCGCAGCCGCTATCAGCCTGTTTGGATTTCAGTCGGGTGCTGCGCTGGCAACCGTGGTGGGCGTGCTGATTGAAGTCCCCGTGATGCTGCTGGTCGTGCGTATCGTCAATCGCTCCAGAGGGTGGTATGAGGCAAAGGTGAAGTGAGCAAAACCCGGCGCTAACGTTGAGGTGCACCGCCGGGCGCGGGCACCTACTGATGTCAGGTGCTTTCTGATGAGCGGGTACAACGCGCAGAGGCTGACTTTGGTGTCCCCAGAAAAATAGAGGCCAGCATCAATTCAGTAAATAACCCGGCATCCCAGAAAATCGAACAGATCGTAATAAGTTGTAAGTAATGGCATTTTATTGTTAATCACTATCACAATCCAGAGGGGCATCACCCTGACTGAGAAGTCCCTTGCCATCTCTGTACCAGGCATAATGTAAAACCCTGGGGTTAGATGTTGAACTCATCGTAATGTAATAGCCTGTTGGATCTTTGGGATTGATATTAATAGACCCTAATACAAATCTTGAACGAAACTTGGTTCCGGGACAGATATCGTCAGTGATCGCGACGGGATCAATCTCGCCAGCACATCCATTTGACCAGGGATTACAGGTGGCTGATTGATGGGCGGGAATAGAGACATCCATCCCAACAAAAGGTTTAGCACTATCGTCGAACTCCAAAGAGTTGTTGGTATCATTATAGGCAACATAGGCAAACGTATTAATACTAAAGAGAAACAGAGAAAGACAAGCACATGCAACCAGAGATTTTGTCATGATGATATTCCTGCTATGAGAAAGAGATATATACCCAAAGTATTTCGAGTTGCAGGTAGGCGGCAAGGAGGCGAATCCCCTGAGCTTAGATAACTAAGTGACTGGGGTGAGCCGACGTAGCCAACACCCC
>JBOFSC010000326.1:0-1384 GCA_051651345.1 Enterobacteriaceae bacterium | reverse complement strand
TTAATCTCAATAGATGCCTGTTCATCAAAAATGTCTTGTGGATATAAGAGGATAAAAAATGAAAAGCTTCTTTAGTAAGCTATCGCAAGCGATTATGTTACCTATCGCGCTATTACCCGCAGCGGGAATTATGCTGGGTATTGGTGGCAGTTTTACAAACCCAACCATGATTGAGGCATACCAGATTGGTATTCTGCAGCACGGTTCATTGCTTAACAGTGTTCTGCAAGTGATGACCGCTGCCGGTGAGATCGTCTTTGCCAACCTTCCCGTGATGTTCGCTCTCGCTATCGCAGTGGGATTCGCGCGTGCAGAAAAAGGCGCAGCGGCACTGGCGGCATTGATCTCCTATCTGGTGATGAATGTGACCATTGAAAAAACCCTACTGGTGGGCGGTATGGTCGATCCGACCACCAATAATGTGGTGCTGATGGGTTCTGAGTATGCTGGTGTCCTTGCCAACGTACTGGGTATCAATAACACGCTCAGTATGGGGGTATTTGGCGGTCTGATCTCGGGAGGAATAACCGTTGTATTGCATAACCGTTATCATCAGGCCAAACTGCCCGATTATCTCGGTTTCTTTGGTGGTGCCCGCTTTGTACCCATCATCAGTGCTTTCGCCGCGCTGTTTTACGGTATTGTGCTGACATTTCTCTGGCCATTTGTCGGTGCGTTATTTGGCAGCATCGGTTCCGCATTAGGTACGCTGACTGCGGATGGACATGGCTATATCGCTTCCTTTATCTTCGGTATTATCGAGCGCTCGCTGATTCCTGTGGGTCTGCACCACGTATTCTATCTGCCTCTGTGGCAGACGGAAATTGGTGGTGTGGCTGAAATTGCCGGTCAAACGGTCAAGGGAACCCAGAATATTTTCTTCGCCTCGCTGGCCAGTGGAGACTTCTCTCATTTCTCCGCGACTAACTTTATGACCGGGAAATTCCCGTTTATGATGTTTGGTCTGCCTGCTGCGGCTTACGCCATGTACACCCTGGCGGATAAGGAGAACCGCAAAGCGGCTGGTGGTCTACTTTTCTCTGTGGCCCTGACTGCGTTTTTGACTGGGATCACCGAGCCCATTGAATTTACCTTCCTGTTCCTGTCTCCTGCACTTTACTATCTGATCCATGTGCCCCTGGCTGGCCTCTCCTTTATGTTGATGGATCTGCTCAATGTTAAAGTGGGTATGACTTTCAGCGGCGGCTTTATCGACTTCTGTCTGTTTGGTGTTCTGCCTGGTGTCACCGGTATCGCTAACAACTGGTATAACATTGTGCTGGTTGGTATCGGCTATGCCTTTGTCTACTTTTTCCTGTTCCGCTGGTATATCGTTAAGTTCGATGTTAAAACTCCGGGCAGAAGTGGCAGTGCTGTTGCCGTT
>JBOFSC010000325.1:0-2804 GCA_051651345.1 Enterobacteriaceae bacterium | reverse complement strand
CCATAATTTCCGCATGTGCCGTCGGGTCATGCGCGCCGATGGAGTGATTCCACCCCTCAGCAACCACCTGGTCGTCACAGACCAACACCGCACCGACTGGAACCTCCCCGGCTGCTTCAGCACGCCTGGCAAGATTCATCGCATAATTCATCCAATATTCATCGCTCTGTTGTGAGCCGGTTATCTTCGTTGAAGGCATGGAGTGTCAAATACTCTGATAAGATTAAACGCTAAAATCCCGTGAGGGGCGTCAATATAATCCAGTCTCTACAGACATCAAACCTCTTTTCACGTCCGACTAAATCGTCAAACCGTGATCCGGGGTCACTGAATCAGTCTTGAAGAGCGGCTGTTAACTCCCTATTATGAGCCTCAATCAGGGTTTTCTCCTGGATTTTGTTAATCATATTTAAGGAAACAATATGTCTTCATCTCTATTTTTCATTCCTTCTGTTAACCTGCTGGGAACAAATTGTTTGCCGGATGCCGTTGGCACCATTAAAAGCTACGGTTTTCAGCAGGCGCTGATCGTCACTGATGCTGTTCTGAATAAACTGGGCGTCGTTGCTCAGGTACAAGAGATGTTATCTGAAGGGGGAGTGAAGAGTGTTGTTTATGATGGAACACATCCGAATCCTACCACCAGCAACGTCAGAGAGGGACTTGAGCTTCTTCAGGCTAACCAGTGCGACTTCGTGATCTCTCTGGGTGGCGGTTCTCCCCATGACTGTGCCAAAGGTATCGCGCTGGTAGCCACCAATGGTGGCGAGATCAACGATTATGAAGGTGTTGATCGTTCCGCTAAACCGCAACTGCCGTTGATCGCTATCAACACCACTGCGGGCACCGCCTCAGAAATGACCCGCTTCTGTATCATCACCGATGAAACCCGCCATATTAAGATGGCAATCGTTGATAAGCATGTCACCCCCATTCTCTCCATCAATGATGCAGCTCTGATGGCTGGTATGCCGAAAGGGCTGACTGCGGCCACCGGCATGGATGCGCTGACCCATGCGGTAGAAGCCTACGTCTCCACGGCTGCCACACCGATTACTGACGCCTGCGCCCTGAAAGCAGTCACCATGATTGCACAAAATCTGCGTACTGCGGTCGAAGATGGCAGCAATGAGGAAGCCCGCGAAGCCATGGCATATGCCCAATTCCTGGCAGGAATGGCTTTTAACAACGCTTCTCTCGGCTATGTTCATGCTATGGCTCACCAGTTGGGCGGCTTCTATGATCTGCCCCACGGTGTCTGTAATGCCGTGTTACTGCCCCATGTACAGGAGTTCAATGCCAAAGCCTCTGCTGCCCGTCTGAAAGATGTTGCCGCCGCGATGGGAATCGATGTGAGCGCTATGGATTATGACGCCGGTGCACAAGCTTGCCTGGAGGCGATTCGCCAGCTCTCTAAAGAGATTGGCATCCCCGCTGGCTTAACAGAGCTGAAAGTTAAGGAAGAAGATATCCCCACTCTGGCAACCAACGCCTTAAATGATGCCTGCGGCCTGACCAATCCTATCCAGGCAACTCAGGAAGAGATTGAGGCTATTTTTAAAGCAGCCATGTAAACTAAACCATGTAAACTAAACATAGTTTCGTGAGCACAGGCGACGTTTTCACGTCGCCTTTTTATTGGAACGCTTTATTAGGGGAAAGGGCATGCAAAATGACTGTGAAATCATCACGCCTGGAGGCGCTGGCGTCGCAGTAAAAATGTGGACCCGTGGCGTCCCGGTTGAAGTCGATGCCCGGGAGCAACTGCTCAATACCGCCAGAATGCCCTTTATCTTCCGTCATCTGGCGGTGATGCCTGATGTTCATCTGGGTAAAGGCTCGACGATTGGCAGTGTGATCCCCACTCTGGGTGCCATTATCCCTGCGGCGGTCGGGGTGGATATCGGATGTGGCATGATTGCGGTGCACACCTCTCTGGTGGCCTCGGATCTACCGGACAATCTGGCCGCAATCCGCAGCGCCATCGAAAAAGCCGTTCCCCATGGGCGCACCGCAGGCAGAGCCCAACAGGACCGGGGAGCATGGGGTACACCACCTGCCAGCGTAGACCAGGGCTGGGCACAACTGGCCCCCCGCTTTAAGGCCCTGACCGATAAATACCCACGCCTGCAAAAAACCAATCACTACCACCATTTAGGCACTCTGGGCACTGGCAACCATTTTATTGAACTCTGCCTGGATGAAGCCGATGAAGTCTGGATCATGCTACACAGCGGTTCCCGTGGTGTTGGCAACGCTATCGGCACCCTCTTTATTTCTCTGGCGCAGGAGGATATGCGTCAACATATCGCTAATCTGCCCGATCGCAATCTGGCCTATTTCCGCGAAGGCAGCCGCCATTTCACAGATTATATTGAAGCCGTCGCCTGGGCCCAGGACTTTGCCCGAATTAACCGAATGATTATGATGGAACATGTTCAGGTGGCCCTGTCACGCTGCATCAGCAAACCTTTTTTTAGCCAACAGGAAGCGGTCAACTGCCATCACAACTACGTCCAGCAGGAACAACATTTTGGTCAGCAAGTATGGGTGACCCGCAAAGGCGCGGTATCCGCCCAGCGGGGAGAGATGGGCATCATACCCGGTTCCATGGGAGCCAAAAGCTATATTGTACGTGGCCTGGGTAATCCGGAAAGCTTCTGCTCCTGCAGCCATGGCGCGGGCAGGACTATGAGCCGAACCGCAGCTAAAAAGCGCTTTACGGTCGAGGATCAAATCCGCGCCACCGCCCACGTCGAATGTCGCAAAGACAGTGCCGTCATCGATGAAATCCCGATGGCATA
>JBOFSC010000324.1:0-10386 GCA_051651345.1 Enterobacteriaceae bacterium | reverse complement strand
TTGTGTTGGTTGTGTTGGTTGTTTTGGCGAATGATCATTTGATCATGATCACAGCACACTTTCCACTCTTTTTTCTAAAAATACGTCATTTTTTTCTATCGTTATCAGTTGGTTGATCCTAAAGATCCTACGTATAAGGGTTAGTTAGTATTGTCCATCGGGCTGTCCCATTATCTGCATATGCGATCGCGGCTGTGATAACCCGGTTGGACGTGAACATATAAAAAGAAATGTTGTTTAGAGGTCGTTGCTGTTTTAACCATTAACCAGTGGCACCATTTGCTGTAAAAATGTTACCTCGAGGAGAGATAATAGTGCAACAAATAAGCACTCCTGCGGCGCTTGCCGCCAAAAAAGCGCGAGACAGTCAGTTCCGCCGAAGCGGAATTATCACTGCAACCTCGTCCGGTATGTTCTACGGAACCTATACTGCGTTTATGACTCTGGCAATGACAATGGGGGTTTGGAGTTTCTGGTATAGTGATAAATCCGGTCTGTCCGCTTTCGCTGTGATGTTTCTGCTCAGTGCCATTGGTGCCGCCACCACCGACACCTGTAGCGCCTTCTGGTCACTGGCTATCGCAGTAGGAAGAGGTAAACTGCAAGATTTTTTCCGCTGTATTGCTACGCGCCCCGGTGCGGTGATGATTGCCGCTGCACTGGTCGGTGGCCCCCTCGCCAGTACCGCTTATGTGGTCGGATTACAACAGGCAGGTTCTATCGTCGTGCCCATCAGTGCACTCTGTCCGGCTATCGGCGCTATTCTGGGTCGGTTCTTGTTCAAACAACCTCTGACCCCTCGTATGATGCTGGGGATTTTCATCTGTTTTATCGCCAGTTTGATGATCGGGTTAACCGGACTGACCGATGATGCGCCCCCCAATTTATACCTGGGCCTGTTCTTTGGCTTTTTAGCCGCTCTGGGGTGGGGGCTGGAAGGGTGTATCTGTGGCTATAGCAGCTCTATTATCGATCCTGAAATTGGTATTGTTATCCGTCAGGTCACTTCCAGCAGCGCCAACCTGTTAATTCTGGTGCCTCTGTTCGCCTGGGTCTCGGGGGCCGATGCCTTTGATATGGTGACTACGGCCTTTAGTGACAAGCAAGCTATGATTTGGTTTGCCTGCGCGGGTTTCGGTTCTTATTTTGCTTTCATGCTGTGGTATAAGGGCAACGCCATGTGTGGTGCCGCATTGGGGATGTCCTGTAACGGTGCATTCTCTTTCTGGGGTCCTTTCTTCTGCTGGATTTTGCTCGGCATTATCTTTGGTTATCAGGGCTGGAGTATGCCACTGGTTGCCTGGATTGCAGCCGTTGTCATGATCGTGGGAATTTTCACTATTGCCATGAATCCACTGGAACTGTTCAAGAAAAATAAACAGGAGCGTTTACATGCAACCACTTAATTACGCGATGCTGAAATATTTTACTACGGTGCCAGAAGCCTGTACTGATAACGTAATGGAGGCGCTGCAGGATCAGTACGCGCATTTCAAAGCCTTTCGTAAAAAAGATATGCTGCAGGCGATTATGACAGCAACCACGAATGGTTTATTAGAAGAAACCCGTTGTGAGCTGGATGATACACAACAATTAAGAGTCTATTTTAAAACCACTCCCACCGGAGAAAATGTGATTAACCAGTTTATTCGTTAACCATTATTAAGGAGCACCCTATATTTATATAGGGTGCTCCCGGTTAATATGTTAACTCTGTTTTATTAATTTGTTTCGGCAATATAGTAAGGCACTTCCGCACGGGGTAAAGCAGGACGCTGACGAATCTTATCCGCTATTTTCTCGGCAATCATAATGGTGGCCGCATTCAAATTACCGGTAATAATGAGCGGCATAATAGAAGCGTCCACGACTCTGAGCCCCTGCAAACCATGTACCCGACATTCGCTATCCACCACCGCCATATCGTCATACCCCATTTTATTGGAGCCACAGGGGTGAAATGCGGTTTCGGCATGGTTGCGTACGAAATTATCCAACTCAGCATCGGTCTGTACTTGCGGGCCCGGACCAATCTCCTTGCCAATAAAAGGAGACAGCGCAGGCTGGCGCATGATTTCACGGGTGATCCTGATCCCGGCGCGGAACTCCTGCCAGTCCAGATCCGTTGACATATAGTTGAATAGAATACTGGGATGCTGATGGGGATCGGTGGAATTGAGCTCGATACGTCCCCGACTTTCTGAACGCATGGAACCCATATGCGCCTGAAAACTGTGCATCTTAATGGGGTTGCTGCCGTTGTAACTCACCGCCAGAGGCAAAAAATGGTACTGAATATTGGGCCAGGCAAAGCGTTCATCAGTACGTAAAAATCCGCCCGCTTCAAAATGGTTGCTGGCACCGAGGCCTGTACCATTCACCAGCCACTCCAGTCCAATCAGGGGCTGGCGATACCAGTTAAGTGCCGGTGCCAGTGAAACCGGCTGACGGCATTCAAACTGCAGATAGACCTCCAGGTGATCCTGCAGATTCTGTCCTACACCGGGCAGTTCCAGAACCGGATTGATCTGGTGGCGACGCAGAAGTTCCCCAGGGCCCACACCAGAGCGTTGCAATATCTGTGGTGAAGCAATGGCACCACTACAGAGCAACACTTCTTTTCTGGCATAGACGTCATGACGCTCTTTACCCTTCAGATAGCTGACGCCGGTGGCCCGGGTGCCGGAGAAGAGAATTTTGTCGGTCACGGCATGGACCACAATGTGCAGATTAGCGCGGCCTTTGGTCTGATCCAGATAGCCCCGACCGGTGCTGGAGCGTCGTCCCCGTGGGGTGACGGTGCGATCCATAGGGCCAAACCCTTCCTGACGGTAACCGTTTAAATCATCGGTACGGGCAAAACCCGCTTCCACTGCCGCGTTTACCATGGCATGGAATAAGATATTATTATTCTGTTTCGGAGTGGTGACCGACACAGGGCCCGCATCACCATGGTAATCATTCGCGCCGATATCCCGACGTTCAGCCCTTTTAAAATAGGGCAGGCAATCGAGATAGGACCACTCTTCCATACCCGGCGTACTGGCCCAGCCGTCATAGTCCATCGCGTTGCCCCTGATATAACACATACCGTTAATCAGTGAAGAGCCGCCCAGCCCCTTGCCGCGCCCGCACTGCATTCGGCGGTTGTTCATAAAGGGTTCCGGATCGGTCTCATAGGCCCAGTTGTAGCGCCGTCCCTGCAAAGGATAAGCCAGTGCCGCTGGCATCTGGGTACGAAAATCGAAGCGGTAATCCGGCCCGCCCGCTTCCAGTAGCAGTACTGAAACTTCGGGATCTTCACTCAGCCGCGTCGCCAGGACATTTCCCGCTGAACCCGCACCGATAATAATGTAGTCATAATCTGCTGTTGATGACATGGAAAACTCCTTTTGCTGTGACAGCAAGGTCATATAAATACGGAGGTGTAGTCTCCCAGTTCAATCTGGATAGATTTGGTCTGGGTATAGTTTTGCAAAGTGGTTAAACCGTTTTCCCGTCCGATACCGGACTGTTTGTATCCCCCTACCGGCATAGCAGGTGCTGATTCGCCCCAGGTATTGATCCAGCAGATCCCTGCTTCTAACTGGTGTATCACTCTGTGTGCCCGGCTTAAATTTTCTGTTACCACGCCTGCCGCCAGCCCGTAAGAGGTGTTATTGGCCCTGCGGATCACTTCCTCTTCGTCAGTGAAAGTCAGAATGCTCATCACCGGCCCGAAGATCTCTTCCCGGACAATAGCCATATCGTCGTTACAGTCGGTGAATACCGTCGGCTGTACATAGTAGCCCTGGGCGTACTCGCCCTGTTGCTCCCGCTGGCCTCCGCACAGGAGAGTGGCCCCTTCCTGTACCCCTTTACTGATCCAGCCCAGCACATTCTCCATCTGGGCTTTGCTGACCAGCGGACCAAAGTTGACGCTCTCATCCTGCGGATTACCCAGACGGATGCGTTTTACCCGCTGCAGGATCTTCTCCTCGAAAGCCTGACGGCAACTGTGATGGATAAAGACTCGGGTACCGTTGGTGCACACCTGGCCGGAACTGTAGAAGTTAGCCATCATGGCAATATCTGCGGCCCGGTCTAAATCGGCATCGGCAAAGATAATCAGGGGTGATTTGCCCCCCAGTTCCATGGTGACATCTTTCAACGTTGAGGACGCTGCATTAGCCATAACTTGCTTACCGGTACGAGTTCCACCGGTAAAGGAGACTTTGGCAATACCTTCATGTTCCGTCATCAGGGTGCCCAGGGTGCGACCATCACCGGTCAGCACGTTAAAGACGCCATCCGGCAAGCCTGCCTCACTATAGATTTCCGCCAGTTTAAAGGTGGTCAGGGGGGTCACTTCACTCGGTTTGAAGATCATGGCATTGCCTGCCGCCAGCGCTGGGGCTGACTTCCACAGGGCGATCTGAATGGGATAGTTCCAGGCACCGATCCCCGCCACCACACCCAGAGGTTCGCGCCGGGTATAGACAAAGGAGGAGTCCCGCAGAGGAATTTGTTGTCCCTCAAGGCCAACGATCAAACCGGCATAGTACTCCAGCACATCCGCACCGGTGACAATATCCACTGCGAGGGTTTCTGACAGGGGTTTACCCGTGTTCAGGGTCTCAAGGTGCGCCAGTTCATCATTGCGCTCCCGCAGTATCGCCACGGCCCGTTGCAAAATGCGCGCCCGCTCCACCGGGGTCATGGCGGCCCAGATTTTCTGCCCCTGTTGGGCACTCTCTACCGCACGCTGTAAATCGTCGGCCCCGGCTTTCTGCACCCTGGCCAGGCACTGACCATTGGCCGGGTTGATCACATCAAAATGCTCCCCGGTACTGGCTCTGACGGCCCGACCATGGATATAGAGTGGTTGCTCATAAATTGTCGTCATTGCTGTTCCTCTTACCTGATTGCTATCCCCTGTTCACCTTCAGTGCAGGGGCGTTTCCAGTGGTGTCTGACACGCCTTCTGTGGCTAACAGTTGTGCGTGTAAATAGTGATACGCGGTGGTACGCGCCGTGTGAATATCCAGCTCGCCATCCGTCAGCGCAATGCGCAGCCACAAGCCTTCAATCATCGCCGCCAAACCAATAGCAGCAGTGCGAGCCTTGTCTGCCGGTAACTGACAGGCGAAGTAGTAGTAAAGATTAGAATAGAGTCGTCGTTCGTTAACGCGGTTCAGGCGACGCAGCCCCGGTTGATGCATGCTGGCGGCCCAGAATGAGAGCCAGGATTTCACCACCGCGCTGTCGGTCTGCTGCACACTCAGATTGGCATCGATGATTTTTTGCAGCTGTTTCACCGGAGACAAAGAGGTATCATCCCCGGCTTCACTCTCCAGGGCCGTCGACTCGTTACGCAGATCCTGCATAATCTGGCGCATCACAGCATATAGCAAGCCATTTTTATCACCAAAATAGTGACTGATAATGCCGGTGGATAAGCCCGCTTCCTCAGCGATCAGGGCGATAGTCGTATCCGCCAGCCCCACCTTCTCAATGACAGACAGAGTCGCACGTATCAATTGCAGCCTGCGTACCTGCTTGATCTCCTTCCTTTTGCTCATCGCTCTCCCCCATTTGTCACTGTCAGTTGCTCAGTCTGGTCACAGATAATATAGTTAATTGAACGTTCAATCAATGAAATATTGTCAAAACAGATCAAGAATGTTAAAAATGGTGTTATATGCTGCAAAAACCCGGGTGGACTTGCGTGAGCTGAATCACGGATAGTTTGGTTGTTTTTATTTATGATTTAATTAGTTAATTTCTGTTACAGGAGTTTTGTGATGACGCAACTGGTGGGTTATCTCGCCTTTCCATCATACCGCTGAGTCACTCCAGACTATTGCGGTGCAATAGGAGAGTGCGGGAGGTGTTATGAACATCAGCAATAACATTGCCTCTAACAAGGTCTTTTATATCTCTATTCTGGTTGTGGTCTGTATTGTCAGTATGGGTGTCTTTTGGCCTGAGCAGTTCACCCGTGTTGGCACTGGCCTGTTTGTCTATCTGACCCGTCACTTTGGTTGGCTCTATATCCTGGTGATGTTCTCATTCGTGCTGTTTACCCTTTACCTGCTGTTTAGTCCTTATGGCAATGTGGTTTTGGGCCCGGATGGGGAGAAACCCGCCTATAGTCTGCCGGTATGGTTCGCCATGCTGTTTAGTGCCGGTAAGGGGATCGGGTTACTCTTCTACGGGACTGCCGAACCGTTAAGTCACTTTATCTCTCCTCTGGGAGCCGAGTCTGGTTCGCCTGAGGCCATGTCATTTGCTATCAGTAAGTCGTTCTATCACTGGGGGCTGCATCCCTGGTCCGGCTATTGTGTCATGGCCTTGGGTCTGGCTTACTTTCAATTCAGAAAGGGCAAGTCGGGTTTAATCAGCACGCTGTTTATTCCGTTAATCGGTGAGAAAAGAGCGAAAGGGGCCATCGGTCAGTGCATCGATATTCTGGCTATCTTCGCCACGGTGGGCGGCGTGGCCACCTCTTTTGGTCTGGGCACTTATCAGATCAATAGCGGGCTTAATTTCCTGTTCGGTGTGCCCCAGGATAATCAGGCACGCATGTGGATTATTGTTGCCGTGACGGCTTTATTGCTGACCTCCATCAGTGCCGGACTGAATAAAGGCATGAAAACCCTCTCCCTGATCAATCTGATTCTCAGTATTGTGATCATGGCGCTGGTGTTTTTGCTGGGCCCTAAGCTGCTTATTGTTAACAGCTTTGTGGAGGGCCTCGGCAACTATCTGGGGGGATTTGTGAGCTCCAGTCTGCAACTGGGGGCCTTTTCCGCCAAAGAGTCCAGTTGGTACAGTAACTGGACGGTCTACTACTGGGCCTGGTGGATCGCCTGGGCACCTTTTGTCGGCACCTTTATTGCCAGAATCTCCCGGGGACGCACTATTCGCCAGTTTGTTATCGGTGTCTTGCTCGCCCCGACCCTGGCCTCCTGTTTATGGTTCGCCATCTTTGGCACCACGGCAATCAACGTCGGGGTGGAAGTGGGACTGGAGGCGATTAAAGATACCTCCACCGCTATCTATCTGGTAATGCAACAATACCCCCTGAGTCAACTGCTGATGCTGCTGACGATCATCCTGCTGTTTGCTTTCTTCCTGGCCTCAGCGGATGCGGCGACTTACGTATTGGGTATGTTCTCCAGCCATGGTGCTTTAAATCCTGCCACCTCGCGCAAAATTCTCTGGGGGGTAATTCAGGCGGCCCTGGCGCTGATTCTGATCGTCGCCAGCGGTTCTGATGGCTTACGCATGCTACAAACTATCTCTATTGCAGCCGCTTTCCCGTTTATCTTCGTCATGATCCTGAGCATGATTTCTCTGCTGAAGGTACTCAGAACAGAAACGAAACAGCCCCCTGCTGAACAATTTGAGATGGAACAAACCAGTGGATCTGACATAAGGAGTGAGATATGAAACTGGAAATCGGTAACTTTTTTGTTAAAGAGATCAAGTTTGCTCAGCAGACGGCCTTTAAGGATGGTGTTTTGACCATCAATAAAGCTGAAGCGCTGGCGGTGGTACGGGAGGACCCCCATATTATCGCTGCCGATATTGTTCTGGCGCGGCCGGGGGAGTCGAAACGCATTGTGCCGGTTAAAGAGGCTATCGAACCGCGCTGTAAACCCGATGGCACGCCGCTGTTTCCCGGGGTTACTGGCGCGCTGCACTCTTGTATGGGCGGTCTGACCCATGCCCTGAAAAACTGTTCGGTGCTGGCAGTGGGCAAACACTGGGGCAGTTTTGGCGATGGCTTAATCGATATGGCAGGGGAAGGAGCTAACTATACGTACTACTCCGGCTTGCTCAATATTTGCCTGGTGGCCGATACGGATGAGGCATTTGAGCGCCATGAGCAGCAGAAAAAAAATCATGCCTTACGCTGGGCTGCCATGCGTCTGGCGGAGTATCTGGGCCAATGCACAGCTCAGTTACAGCCGGAGGAGTATGAAACTTATAGCCTGGCACCGGTCGCGGGCAGAGGCCCTGAGTTATCGGCGTTGCCCAAAGTGGTCTATGTGATGCAGGTGCAGTCACAAATGGAGGAGTCCGGCTACAACGACCTGGCCTATGGCTGGGATACCAATCGCATGTTGCCCACCCTGATGCATCCCAATGAGATCCTCAATGGTGCCGTGATCAGTGGCTCCTTTATGCCCAGCTCATCGAAGTGGTCCACCTATGATTTTCAGAATAATCCCACCATCAAGGCCCTGTATCAGGAACATGGCAAGAGCCTTAACTTTCTCGGCGTGATCTTCTCGAATCTCAATGTGGCCCTGGTACAAAAGGAGCGTGCCGCGCTGATGGTGGCTAATCTGGCGCAGATGCTGGGAGCCGAGGGAGCGCTACTGGCAGAAGAGGGCTATGGCAACCCCGATGCCGATTTTATCGCCTGTTTCCAGGCGTTGGAGGAAGCGGGGGTGAAAACAGTCGGTATCACTAACGAATGCACCGGCAGGGATGGGGCCTCGCAACCGTTGGTGGCGCTGCATAAAAGCGCAGATGCCATTGTCTCTTGCGGTAATGTCTCGCAGTTAATCGAGTTACCACCAATGGCAGAAGTGATAGGCGAACTTGAGGCCCTGAGCCGGGATGGTCTTTCCGGTGGCTGGAGTCATGATGAGATTCTCGGGCCTTCCGTCCGTGCCGATGGGTCGATCATTATGGAAAATAATGCGATGTTTTGTGGCGATCAGGTCGCTGGCTGGTCAAGAAAGATGATGCAGGAGTTTTAAGGAGTCGTGTTGATGAAAAAAGCCATTGTTTATATCAATCAGTTTTTCGCCGGTATCGGGGGAGAAACCAGTGCGGATCATCCGCCAGAGATCAGGGAGGGGGCCGTCGGTTCTGCTCTGGCGATCAATAACGCCCTCACTGAAGCGAAGGTGACCCATACGCTGATCTGCGGCGATAACTTTATGGGATCCCACACCGTGCAGGCGCTGGAGCAGTTACTGACGTTTCTGTCGGATTACCAGTTCGATCTGTTTATCGCCGGACCGGCATTTCAGGCGGGTCGCTATGGCGTGGCCTGCGGTAATATCTGTCAGGCGGTTCAGGAGCGTTTCAAGGTGCCGGTACTCACCTCCATGAATGATGAGAACCCCGGTGTCGAAATGTTCCGGCAGCAGTTCCCTATTCTGCAGGGTGGCCGTAGTGCCGCCGCCATGCGTCACGACGCCCCTGCGCTGGCAAAACTGGCAGATAAAATTTTGTCAGGGCAGAAGCTGGGCAGCGCCGCTGAAGAGGGTTATTTCCCCCGTGGTATCCGCCATCAGGTGTTTGTAGCTGAGCGTGAACCGGCAGCACAACGCGCGGTCACGATGTTACGGCAAAAGCTGGCGGGGGAGCCTTTTCGCACCGAGTTACCCATTCCCCCCAGCAAGCTGGTGCCCATTGCGCCCGCGATTAAGGATCTCTCAAAAGCCAAAGTCGCCCTGGTTACCAGCGGAGGGATCGTGCCGGTGGATAATCCCGACCGGATCCAGTCTGCCTCGGCCACCCGCTGGGGCATGTATGAGATAGCGGATATGCCGCGACTGGAGAGTGGTGTGTTTAAAACCATTCACGCCGGTTATGATCCCGCTGCTGCGGATGCCGATCCCAATGTGTGTGTTCCCCTGGATGCTCTGCGCCGTTACGAGTCGGAAGGGAAGATCAAAGCGATCGACAGCCACTTCTATACTACTGTGGGCACTGGCACCACTGAGGCGGAAGCCGCGCGCATGGCAAAGGAGATGGTGGTTCATTTAAAGAATCACAATATTGATGCGGTGATCCTGACCTCGACATGAGGCACTTGCACACGTTGCGGGGCAACGATGACCAAAGAAATTGAAAAAGCCGGTTTTCCCATTGTCCAAATGGCGAACCTGGTTCCCGTCTCACTGACGGTGGGAGCAAACAGAATCGTACCCACGATCTCTATCCCCTACCCTCTGGGCGATCCCGCCACTTCAGCAGAAGAGCAGTGGCAGCTACGTTATCATCGGGTCGGTGTCGCCTTAGAGGCACTGGCGACAGAGATTAGCGAGCAGAAGGTGTTTGCGGTGAAGATCTAGCTGTAAAAAAAGCCGATGCAAGATCGGCTTTTGCTCCTCCCTCTGTCAAGGGGGAGGTTGGGAGGGGGTCATACGCTGAAATTAAAAGCTACATAGCCCTCAAGTATGTTAACCCCTCCCCAACCCTCCCCTTGGCAGCATAGGTATCTACACATCATTGTGATGGGGGGAGGGGCTCCTAAATTCCCCTCCGTGGAGGGGTGGCCCGTCAGGGCCGGGGTGGTTAATACGCCATATCCTCATTTCAACTCTGTAAAACATCCGCTGTTCGACTATTTGAGACACGAAAATCTAATATACTCTG
>JBOFSC010000323.1:0-5774 GCA_051651345.1 Enterobacteriaceae bacterium | reverse complement strand
AGACAGGCATTCAGTTGATCTTTGATCACCCCTGCCTCAACCCGGGCCCAGCCTTCCTCGATATTGATCTCCAGTACCCGATTCATATGGCGGGAGAGGTCGACCACGACGCCGCTGCCCAGGGCGCCACCGGTGGTTCCGGTACCGCCGCCCCTGGGGACAAAATGCACTTCATGGAAACGAGCGTCAGCGGCCACTTTGCACAGTAACACGATATCACCACTTGTACACGGGAAGAGCACTGCCTGAGGCACCAGTTGATAAACGCTGTTATCGGTTGCCATCAGCAGGCGATCAGCGTAGCCGCTGCTGATATCACCGCTAAAACCAGCCTGTTCCAGCGCGGTTAAATAGTCCAGTATGACGGGAGGAACCCCATCAATCACATCCAGGCGAGGCAGCATCATTAATTCCATTGTGTCACTCATTTCCGCTACAAATAAAGAGATTCTTGTTAAACTACCCTGATTTGTACCATGCTTAAACTGTTTTTTAAACTTCTGTTATAACAAGTGAGATCAGTGATGAATACCACCACCGGCAACCTGGATCTGCCCAGACTGATTTTTTCCATACTGTTTCTGACGATTTTACTGATAGCCTGCTTATGGATAGTCGAGCCCTTTATTCTCGGCTTTACCTGGGCGGTGATTGTAGTGATTGCTACCTGGCCGTTGATGTTACGCCTGCAGGGCATTCTGTGGGGCAAGCGCACCCTTGCCGTTCTGGTGATGTTGTTGTTGCTTCTGTTGTTCTTTATTTTACCGGTGATTGCTGCCATCAATACCCTGGTTGATAATAGTGGTCCTTTGCTGGCCTTTGCCACTAAACCAGATAAATGGCAGATACCGCAACTGATGTGGTTACAGGATATTCCCCTCGCCGGGCAATCATTGCACGATGGCTGGCTTTCGCTTACAGCCAATAATGGTAGCCTGCTACTGAGTAAAATCACGCCCTATATTGGTCAATTCAGTACCTGGCTGGTTGGCAAAGTGGCCAATATCGGTATTTTTGTCCTTCACTGTCTGTTGATGTTGCTGTTTAGCGCCATTCTCTATCTGTATGGTGAAACAGCGGCCCGGGGGATACGCCGCTTTGCTTTACGCGTGGCGCACAGTAAAGGCGAAAGCGCCATGACTATCGCCACTCAGGCTATTCGTAGCGTGGCTCTCGGTGTGGTGGTGACCGCGCTGGTACAGGCTTTGCTCGGAGGACTGGGACTGATGGTCAGTGGTATCCCTCATACCACCCTGCTGTTTATTCTGATGTTTATTCTCTGTGTTGCCCAGTTAGGGCCTTATCTGGTGCTGGTGCCGGCCATTATCTGGCTCTACTGGTCAGGGGATGTGACCTGGGGAACCCTTATGGCTATCTGGAGTGTGTTGGTGGCCTCTCTGGACAGTGTATTGCGTCCGTTGTTGATCAAGATGGGGGCAGATTTGCCTCTGTTGCTGATTCTGTTTGGCGTTATTGGCGGATTGCTCGCTTTTGGATTGCTGGGGATCTTTATCGGCCCGGTGGTTCTGGCGGTCTCTTATCGATTGTTAGCAGCATGGATGGATGAGGTTAAAGATTAGTTGCGCAAACTATATCATGTGAAATTATAATTATGATTTTGCTTTTATTTTTTGCTTTGTGTGAAATATAATTATTGTATTTCAAAGCATTATAATAACATCTTGTTAAATCACCTTTTAATGTGTGATTAATTGATGATTTTACAGAATGTAATGCGTTACACTAAGCCCCGACTGCTGGCAAAAAGCAGAATATTTATTTCATATCATACAGGGATGTCTATATAAGATTGAGTACGCTGGGCCCACACTAGTTGCGTGGGCTTTTTTCTTTTTTAAAGGGTTCAGTTTTATAGCGAAAAGGTCTTGCTTCGGTTTGATCGGGGAGGGAGGGTATTGGTTATCAGACCCGCCGAACAAAATCGTCAGGAACGATTTTGAACAACGCGCAGCGTTGGCCCGGAGGGCGAGTCCCATGGATGGGGCGAGTAAACCCATCCCTGGGGGCTCGAACTTGCCGCGTCCTGCGGCAAACGGTTTGATAACCAATCCCCTCCCTCCCCTTGTGCCGTTGTTTAGAATAATTATTCGGAAAAAAATGCTCAGAACAATTGTTCAGACACTCTACCTAGCCAGATCAATCCAGGTTTGTACTACAGTATCCGGGTTGAGGGAGAGGCTGTCGATACCTTGCTCCATTAGCCAGGCAGCAAAATCTTCGTGGTCAGAAGGGCCCTGTCCACAGATGCCGATATATTTGCCCGCTTTTTTCGCCGCCTGAATCGCCATGGATAACAGCGCTTTTACCGCCTCATTGCGTTCATCAAACAGTTCTGATACCAGGCCGGAATCGCGATCCAGTCCCAGGGTCAGTTGCGTCATATCGTTAGAGCCAATGGAGAAGCCGTCAAAGTGTTGCAGGAACTGTTCCGCCAGTAGCGCATTGGCAGGCAGTTCGCACATCATAATCACCTTGAGGTCGTTCTCTCCCCGCTTCAATCCTTCATGACCCAGTTGTTCGATGACCTCTTGTGCCTGGGCCACTGTGCGTACAAAGGGGATCATGATCTCGACGTTGGTTAATCCCATCTCATTGCGCACCCGCTTGAGTGCTGCACACTCCAGAGCAAAGCACGCCCTGAAGCTCTCTGATACGTAACGACCCGCACCGCGGAAACCGAGCATGGGGTTCTCTTCATGGGGTTCGTAGCGATCTCCACCGACCAGATTGGCGTATTCGTTGGATTTAAAATCGGACATGCGCACGATCACACGCTTGGGCCAGAATGCAGCAGCCAGTGTGGCAATGCCTTCTGTCAGACGACCGATGTAAAACTCCACCGGATCATCATAGCCCTCCATCATAGTGCGGATTTCCTGCTGTAACTCATAACTCTGCTCATTGAACGCCAGCAGGGCTTTGGGATGCACGCCAATCATTCG
Organism: Enterobacteriaceae bacterium; assembly: GCA_051651345.1. Lineage (GTDB taxonomy): Bacteria > Pseudomonadota > Gammaproteobacteria > Enterobacterales > JBOFSC01 > JBOFSC01. Next base: position 2,811 of record JBOFSC010000323.1, on the reverse strand, counting down.
GTTGATAATAAACTCAAGGCGTGCCAGACCCACCCCTTCGTTGGGTAGGCGGGCAAAGTCAAAGGCCCGGTCCGGATTGCCGACGTTCATCATGATCTTCAGGGGCAGCTTAGGCAGATTGTCCACATGAGAACTCTGTACCGTAAACTCCAGAGCCCCTTTATAGATAAAACCGGTTTCCCCTTCGGCACAGGAGGCGGTGACCTGTTGTCCCTCTCGCAATCTCTCTGTGGCATCACCACAACCCACCACCGCAGGAATACCTAACTCACGGGCAATGATCGCGGCGTGGCAGGTGCGTCCACCCCGATTGGTCACAATGGCTGCGGCCTTTTTCATGATAGGTTCCCAGTCGGGATCCGTCATATCGGTTACCAGCACATCACCGGCTTCAACACGATTCATTTCGCTAATGTTGTTGATCACTTTAACCGGCCCGGCACCAATACGGTGACCGATAGCCCGTCCCTCCACCAGAACTTCACCACGCTGGTGTAACTGATAACGCTCCATGGTCTGTTCATTAGAGCGCACAGTCTCAGGACGCGCCTGAACAATATAGAGTTGGTTGTTGTGTCCGTCTTTGGCCCACTCAATATCCATGGGTCGGCCATAGTGCTTCTCGATGATCAGGGCCTGATGCGCCAGTTGTTGTACTTCCTCATTGCTAAGGCTGAAACTGCGACCTAGCTCGGCTGGCACATCTTCAATACAGACCTGCTTGCCGTGTTCGGTGCTGTCGGCGTAGACCATACGAATCTTTTTCGAGCCCAGGGTACGGCGCACAATCGCGGGATTGCCTCTCTGCAGGGTGGGTTTATGTACGTAAAATTCATCAGGGTTAACAGCTCCCTGTACCACCATCTCGCCCAGACCATAAGAGGAGGTGATAAAGACCACCTGATCAAAACCAGACTCAGTATCAATGGTGAACATCACACCAGCAGAGGCCAGATCTGAACGCACCATGCGCTGGATACCCGCAGATAAAGCCACACCACGGTGAGTGTAACCCTGGTGTACCCGGTAGGAAATGGCCCTGTCATTGAACAGAGAAGCAAAGACGTGTTTGACCGCCGTCATGATGGCATCAATGCCCTGGACGTTAAGGAAGGTTTCCTGTTGTCCGGCAAAAGAGGCATCGGGCATATCCTCTGCAGTAGCTGAGGAGCGAACTGCAAAAGAGGCCTGGCTCTCCCCGGCGCACAGCTTTTGGTAAGCCTGACGGATTTCTTTTTCCAGAGATTCCTGGAAAGGCGTTTCCACAATCCACTGACGGATTTGTGTTCCTGCCTGCGCCAACTGATCGACATCATCGATATTGGTCTTTTCCAGCAGAGCATAGATACGCTGATCAAGGCCGCTCTGCTCAAGAAAATCGTTAAATGCACTCGCCGTGGTCGCAAAACCATTGGGTACGGATACCCCCAGCGCAGTAAGGTGAGTTATCATCTCCCCTAAAGAAGCATTTTTCCCCCCTACCTTATCAACATCATTCATGCCGAGTTGGTCGTACCATAGAACACACTGCAAATCGCCACTGTTTTTGGACATCGAGATCATCCTTTTCTATTGAATCAAATAACCAAGTGCAAGAGAATTATACCTGTCTCCAGTATATCTACAGCCTGGCATAATGTAACCCCATAGCTAACATGGTGAATCGTTCCAACATGAAAATAATCCACAGGGAATCCTTTGTAGATTAATAAAAGTGACTTGAAAGTGTGAACAACCCTGAAAAGGCTTTCGGGCGGAACTGTGATAAGGTTCGTATAATCCGTGTCAGTACACAGGATATTTTTACAGCGCAGGTTGTACAGAGTATTCTATGCAGCAGAACAACTCTGTCTCGAGGATCAGCATGGAAAGAACTGTCTTCTATATTTCTGATGGCACCGCAATCACTTCTGAAGTGTTAGGGCATGCCGTGATGTCTCAGTTTCCGGTCGTGGTTAACTCAATTACGTTACCTTTTGTCGAAACTCTCGAGCGTGCACATGATGTCAGGCGCAGAATCGACGCGATTTTTCAGGAAACTGGCGATAGACCTCTGGTTTTTTACTCTATTGTTTCGCCCTCTATCAAGGCAGTTATTCAACAAAGTTGCGGCTTCTGTCAGGATATTGTGCAATCCCTGGTCGCACCTTTACAAAATGAGCTCGGGGTACGTCCTCAACCTGCTCTGCATCGGGCCCATGGGCTGACAGCACGCAATATCAGTAAATATGATGCCCGCATCGCCGCCATTGAGTACACCCTGGCCCATGACGATGGTATCTCCCTGCGTAATCTGGATCAGGCTCAGGCGATTTTGCTGGGTGTCTCCCGCTGCGGTAAAACGCCCACCAGTCTCTATCTGGCCATGCAGTTTGGTATTCGTGCCGCTAACTATCCCTTTATCGCCGATGATATGGATAATCTCTCTCTGCCCTCCGCCATGAAGGAGTATCAGAACCGGCTGTTTGGTCTGACCATCGACCCGGAGCGTCTGTCTGCTATTCGTCAGGAGCGGATGGAGAACAGTCGCTATGCCTCCCTGCGCCAGTGTCGCATGGAACTGGCTGAGGTGGAGGCGCTGTATCGCAAACACAATATTCAGTATCTCAATACCACTAACCATTCGGTGGAGGAGATTGCGGTTAAGCTGATGGAGACTCTGGGATTAAGCAGGCAGATGTTCTAGATAGAGATTGTTTCCTGAAATGAATCACTTTACTTCCAGAACAGTGGATGCTATGCAGGTTATCAGACCGTAAGCAGCAGGGATGCTGCGCTCCGAGCCTACAGGGACGTATTCACGGCGGGTCT
>JBOFSC010000322.1:0-12619 GCA_051651345.1 Enterobacteriaceae bacterium | reverse complement strand
GATCACACACAAACAGTGAGTAATCCCCTTATTATCCACAGCTAGATCCCAACTCATTCACAAGATACAATCGTGTTTCCTGAAAATTAACAGAGACCCCTATGGCAGATATTACCCTGATCACCGGCAGCACTTTGGGCAACACGGAATATGTCGCCGAGCACCTTGCCGAAAAATTAAATGAAGCCGGATACACAACTGAGATCCTGCATGGCGCTGAATTAGAAGAGCTTACGCTTGAAGGGATTTGGCTGGTTGCCACATCGACACACGGTGCCGGAGAGTTGCCTGACAATATCCAGCCGCTCTATGAGCAGTTACAGCAGGAAGATCTGGATCTAAGCCAGATCCGCTACGGTGCTATCGGTTTAGGCAGTAGTGAATATGATACCTTTTGTAATGGAATCAATATAATGGATGAGGTTCTGACAGCAAAAGGAGCTACCAGAATCGGCGATCTCCTGCAGATCGATGTCACTCAACATGATATCCCTGAGGATCCGGCAGAGATCTGGTTGGCAAATTGGATCCCGTTACTGTAAAGGGGGATCCTGTGAATATCCCCCCTGGTAAACCTGTGATAACCGGTAGTTATCCCAATAACAAGTTTGAGTGATCCGGTGTGCTGTGGATAACCACAGGATCCATCCTCAGGCTATACCGTCTGGGATCAACGATCATTCACAGGATCTGATCTTGTGGGATCTGCTGATTTTAAAGGGCTATTAAGGGTTACCCACAGAAGATCCGGATCCTAATAGTAATAGCAGTAAAAAAGATCTTACATAATATAGATCTATATTATTACCCGACAGGATCTCTCTGGGATCACAGGTTCTTGGATCACTATCAATTGGTGCACTGGCCCTTGGTTCATGAACAAAGGTGAAGTAAAATCCTCCTCCTTGCAGCGAATCTGCTTTACTCATCAGCTCTAATTACCAGGTAATCAATGTATGTTTTATCCAGATTTTTTTGATGTCATCATTATTGGTGGAGGCCATGCGGGCACTGAAGCCGCTCTGGCAGCAGCAAGAATGGGCAGAAAAACTCTATTATTAACCCATAACATTGAGACTCTTGGTCAGATGTCATGTAACCCAGCAATAGGGGGGATTGGTAAAGGCCATTTGGTTAAAGAGATCGACGCTATGGGCGGGATCATGGCTCAGGCTATCGATTATGCAGGCATTCAATTCAGAGTTCTCAATGCCAGTAAAGGACCTGCTGTCAGAGCGACACGGGCTCAGGCAGACAGAAATCTCTATCGCCAATTTATTCGCACCACATTGACACAACAAGAAAACCTGATGATTTTTCAACAGCCTGTTGTTGGTCTGCTAATAGAAAATGAGCAAGTCAAAGGTGCTATAACCCAAATGGGGATCACTTTCAGATCCAAAGCAACAGTGATCACCACAGGGACTTTTTTGGCGGGTAAGATCCATATTGGTCTGGAAAACTACTCCGGTGGCAGAGCAGGAGATCCGGCATCATCAGGATTATCTCTGCAGTTAAGGGATCTCCCTTTTCGTGTTGATCGACTCAAAACCGGTACACCGCCCCGTATAGACAGCAACAGTATCGATTTCAGTCAACTCAGTGAACAACACGGAGATACACCAACTCCTGTATTCTCTTTTCTGGGTTCACGCTTTCATCATCCCAGGCAGATCCCATGTTACATAACCCATACCAATGCCAACACTCATGAGATCATTCGTAATAATCTCGATCGCAGCCCCATGTATTCTGGAATCATTGAAGGAATCGGCCCTCGTTACTGCCCTTCCATCGAAGATAAAGTGATGCGCTTTGCAGACAAAAGCTCGCATCAGATCTTTCTGGAGCCTGAAGGACTGACCAGTAATGAGATCTATCCCAACGGGATCTCCACCAGTCTGCCGTTCGATGTACAGATGCAGATCGTCAGATCCATGAAGGGACTGGAGAATGCGCGGATCGTTCGGCCAGGTTACGCCATAGAGTATGATTACTGCGATCCCAGAGATCTAAAACCGACTCTGGAAAGTAAATTTATTAACGGGCTATTTTTAGCCGGGCAGATCAACGGCACCACAGGATATGAAGAGGCTGCTGCTCAGGGGCTGCTTGCAGGGCTCAATGCGGCACTTTATGCCACCGACGAGGATGGATGGTCACCTGGACGCGAACAGGCTTATCTGGGCGTTCTGGTGGACGATTTGAGCACTCTGGGTACTAAAGAGCCCTACCGGATGTTTACTTCACGGGCAGAGTATCGTTTAACGCTGCGTGAAGATAATGCAGATCGCCGCTTAACTGAATTTGGTCGCAAGGTAGGATTGGTTGATGATGTCCGCTGGTCTCATTTCTGCGAGAAAATGGAGTCCATTGAGAGGGAAGTTAACCGGTTACGTGATATCAGGATCTGGCCCGATAATGAGCAGGCAGATACCCTTAACCTCCACCTTAAATCTCCCCTGGCCCGTGATACCACAGGGGAAGAGTTGTTGCGTCGCCCTGAGGTGAGTTACCGGATGTTGACATCTCTGGATCATTTTTCACCTGCACTGAACGATCCGGCATCGGCTGAGCAAGTGGAGATCCAGATCAAATATCAGGGCTATATCAGCAGGCAACAGGAAGAGATCCAGCGCCAGCGACGTAATGAAAATGTGATCCTGCCGATTGATCTTGATTATCGTCAGGTAAGTGGATTATCGAATGAAGTGATCGCCAAGTTGGGTGAGCACAAGCCGGTTACTTTAGGCCAGGCATCGCGTATTTCCGGTATAACTCCGGCAGCTATCTCTGTCTTGCTGATCTGGCTAAAAAAACAGGGTGTATTAAGGCGTAATGAGTGAGCAGGAAAGCATAATGGGATTGTCCGATAAATTAAATCAGCTACTTTTGGCAGCGGGAATCACACTTTCTGAGCAACAAAAAGAGTTGCTACTGGGGTATATCGATCTGCTTAACAAATGGAATAAAAGTTACAATCTGACGGCGGTACGCTCACCGGAACAGATGCTAACACGCCATTTGCTTGATAGTATCGTGGTTAATCCCTGGCTAAAAGGGGAGCGTTTTATTGATGTTGGCACAGGTGCCGGACTACCAGGGATCCCTCTGGCCATCGTTCGCCCTGAAGCGCAATTTACGCTGCTCGACAGTCTGGGCAAAAGAGTCCGTTTTTTGCAACAGGTTAAATTTGAGCTGGGTTTGACAAATATCACCCCTGTACAACAGCGGGTGGAAGAGTTTCACCCGGAATCGGGTTTTGACGGTGTTATCAGCAGGGCATTTGCATCACTGCACGATATGGTTGTATGGTGTCGTCAGTTACCTGCATCCGGAGGCTGCTATTATGCCCTGAAAGGGGAACCTTCAGATGAGGAACTGGCATTACTGCCTGAATGGATAGAAGTGGTGACTACTGTGCCACTGCAGGTTCCGCATATGGAGGCTCAGCGCTGTTTAGTTATCATGAAAAATAAGCAATCGACTTTATTAACTCGTTAATAGTGTTGTTTTTTTCTTGAAAAATAGATATAGCTCAATAAATTGATCATGAATGTGATTGAATTAGATTGAATGACCCGTATAATTTTGGCGTTTCGCGGCTTGACTCCATGTGGCAAAGCCAGTTTTGCCAGGTAGACCTGCAAAAAGAGAGTTACAATGAGCGACTTTAGCCATGGCCCTGACATTTTATAACAGTAAGGTAGTGGCTAAGTTATTGGTTTTACAATTAGTTATCGTTGTAATTTCCAGTTTTGTTCTGGGTGCTCTAAAGGGAACTGAGTGGGGATTTTCTGCTCTGGCGGGGGGAGCTGCAGCCTGGTTACCGGCAGCACTTTTTTTATTGTTTTTTAGGAAAAAACAAATGGGCGTTTCAGCTTCGAAGATAGTGTGGCGGTTTGCTGTCGGAGAAGCGATAAAAATTGTCATAACAGGGATAATGTTATTTGTTGCGCTGGGGGTGTTTGATGCGGTGTTGTTTCCCGTTATTCTGAACTACCTCCTGATACTGTTGGTACAGATCATGGCGCCTGTTATGGTAAAAACGCATTGTAATCAATAATCAAAGGGTAAGAGGCATCATGTCAGCATCAGGAGCCTATGCGAGTCCGCAGGAGTATATCGGACACCATTTGCAGAACCTTCAGATAGGGACAGGATTTTGGTCAATCAATATTGACTCCATGTTCTTTTCTATTGTTACCGGTTTGATTTTTCTTGGTATTTTCCGGTACGTTGCCGTGAAGGCGACCAGTGGGGTACCAGGAAAACTGCAATGTGTCGTCGAAATGATCATCGGTTTTGTCGACAGTACTGTAAAAGACATGTTTCATGGCAGAAATCAGCTTATTGCGCCTCTGGCATTGACTATCTTCGTCTGGGTTTTTTTGATGAACCTGATGGATTTACTGCCAATTGATATGCTGCCTTTGATTGGTCAGCATGTTTTTGGCCTGCAATATTTACGAGCGGTACCCACAGCCGATGTCAGCATCACCATGTCTATGGCACTCGGTGTCTTTTTTCTGGTTCTTTTTTACAGTATCAAGATGAAAGGCCTGATGGGTTTTATCAAAGAGCTTACACTGCAGCCGTTCAATCACCCGATTTTTATCCCAATCAATCTTATTTTGGAAGGGGTCAGCCTGCTTGCCAAACCGGTTTCTCTTGGCCTGCGTCTTTTCGGTAACATGTATGCCGGAGAGCTGATCTTTATTCTGATTGCCGGCTTGCTGCCGTGGTGGTCACAGTGGTTGCTCAATTTACCCTGGGCAATATTCCACATCCTGATCATTACATTGCAGGCATTTATCTTTATGGTTCTGACGATAGTCTATCTATCGATGGCTCATGAAGAGCATTGATAAAGCGAATTAGTTTTAGCAAAACTGTCACATTTCAACTGTAACAAACTGGAGAGTGTCATGGAAAACTTGAATATGGATCTGCTATACATGGCGGCTGCTGTCATGATGGGTCTGGCAGCCATTGGTGCTGCGATTGGTGTAGGTATTTTGGGAGGTAAATTTCTGGAAGGTGCTGCGCGCCAGCCGGATTTAGTTCCTCTTCTGCGTACCCAGTTCTTTATCGTGATGGGACTGGTGGATGCGATTCCAATGATCGCTGTGGGGCTGGGACTGTATGTCATGTTTGCTGTGGCGGCTTAACTGTGTGCAAGTTGTATTGAAAAACACAATCAATCAATCAATTAATTTAAGAACGAGAGGAATTGTGCTGTGAATCTTAATGCAACAATCCTCGGCCAGGCTATAGCCTTTGTCCTGTTTGTCTGGTTCTGTATGCGTTTTGTCTGGCCGCCGATTATGAAGGCCATTGAGAAACGTCAGCAAGAGATCGCCGATGGGCTCTCTTCAGCAGAACGTGCCAAAAAAGATCTGGACCTGGCGCAAGCCAATGCGACCGAACAACTCAGAAAAGCCAAGTCTGAAGCTCAGGTAATTATTGAGCAGGCGAATAAACGTAAAGCACAGATTATTGATGATGCGAAAATGGAAGCTGAACAGGAGCGTAAACGCATCCTGAATCAGGCACAAGCTGAGGTCGATGCTGAACGTAAAAGAGCCACAGAAGAGTTGCGTAAGCAGGTCGCTATGCTGGCTATCGCCGGTGCTGAGAAAATTATTGAGCGCTCAGTGGATGAATCTACCAGCAGCGACATTGTCAACAAACTGGTCGCTGAACTGTAAGGAGGATGGGGCTGATGTCTGAATATATTACGGTAGCTCGCCCCTATGCCAAAGCAGCGTTTGATTTCGCTTGTGAACATCAGTGTGTTGAACGCTGGCAGGATATGTTGGCATTTGCTGCGGAAGTGACCCGTGTCGAGCAGGTTGCCGACATGATTTCCAGTGCGCTGGCACCAGAAACATTGTCCGAACACTTTATTGCCATTTGCGGTGATATGTTGGATCAACAGGGTGGTAATTTGGTCCGAATTATGGCTGAAAGTGGTCGTTTGGTCGTACTTCCCGAAGTACTGCAACAATTCATGCAATTGAAGGCATTACGGGAAGGAACTGTTGATGTTGATGTCACTTCAGCGAGTAAATTAACCGAGCAGCAGTTGGCAACCATTGCCCGGGCGATGGAACAACGCCTGACACGCAAAATAAAGCTGAATTGCACTATTGATAAGTCTGTTATCGCGGGCGTGATTATCCGTTCTGGCGATATGGTGATAGATGGTTCTGTACGCGGCCGTCTGGATCGCCTGGCAGACGTCTTGCAGTCTTAAGGGGACTGGAGCATGCAACTTAATTCAACTGAAATCAGTGAATTGATCAAACAGCGGATTGATCAGTTCAATATTGTGAGCCAGGCTCACAACGAAGGTACCATTATTTATGTCAGCGACGGAATCTTACGGATTCACGGTCTGGCAGATGTCATGCAGGGGGAGATGATTGCCCTGCCTGATAATCGTTATGCGATTGCACTTAACCTGGAGCGCGACTCCGTGGGTGCAGTAGTCATGGGCCCCTATGCCGATTTGGCTGAGGGCATGAAGGTTAAGTGTACCGGCCGTATTCTTGAAGTACCTGTAGGACGCGGTTTGCTGGGCAGAATTGTCAACACTCTGGGTGAAGCTATCGATGGTAAAGGCCCGGTTGAAAATGATGGTTTCTCTCCCATTGAAGTGATCGCCCCCGGCGTTATCGAACGTCAGTCGGTGGATCAGCCTGTGCAAACAGGATACAAGGCGGTTGACTCCATGATTCCTATCGGTCGTGGTCAGCGTGAGCTGATTATCGGCGACCGTCAGACCGGAAAAACAGCGCTGGCTATCGATGCCATCATCAATCAGCGTAACTCCGGTATTAAATGTATTTATGTCGCTATTGGACAAAAGGCCTCTACCATCTCCAACGTGGTACGCAAGTTGGAAGAGCATGGTGCTCTGGATAATACTATTGTGGTTGTCGCCTCTGCTTCAGAGTCAGCGGCACTGCAATATCTGGCACCTTATGCCGGTTGTGCCATGGGCGAGTATTTCCGTGATCGCGGTGAAGATGCGCTGATCATTTATGATGACCTCTCCAAGCAGGCGGTGGCTTATCGTCAGATCTCCCTGCTGCTGCGCCGTCCACCAGGACGTGAAGCTTATCCGGGGGATGTTTTCTATCTGCACTCCCGTTTGCTGGAGCGGGCTGCTCGCGTTAATGAAGAGTATGTAACCGCCTTCACCAAAGGCGCTGTTACCGGCAAAACTGGCTCTCTGACGGCATTGCCAATCATTGAGACCCAGGCAGGTGACGTTTCGGCGTTCGTACCGACCAACGTTATCTCCATCACCGATGGTCAGATCTTCCTGGAATCCAACCTGTTTAACTCAGGGATTCGTCCCGCAGTTAACCCCGGTATCTCCGTATCACGGGTAGGGAGCGCTGCTCAGGTTAAGATCATGAAAAAGCTGTCCGGGGGGATTCGTACCGCACTGGCACAGTATCGTGAGCTGGCTGCGTTCTCTCAGTTTGCCTCGGATCTGGATGAAGCCACTCGCAGTCAGCTAAACCATGGTCAGAAGGTGACAGAGTTACTTAAGCAGAAACAGTATGCGCCTTTGTCAGTCTCTGAGCAGGCACTGGTCCTGTTCGCCGCTGAAAGGGGTTTTCTGACCGATGTCGATCTGGCAAAAGTGAGCAGCTTTGAAACTGCCCTGCTGGCTTATGCGGAGCGTGATCACGGCGAGTTGATGCAGCACCTCAACCAGACTGGTGCTTATGACGACGAAATCGAAAATAAGCTGAAGAGTATTCTTGAAACTTTCAAGGCGACTCAGTCCTGGTAATACCGAACGGCTCCATCGTTACTGATGGAACCGGATATGGGAGATGCAAAAATGGCCGGCGCAAAAGAGATACGCAGTAAAATCGGCAGTATACAAAGCACGCAAAAGATCACTAAAGCGATGGAGATGGTCGCTGCCTCCAAAATGCGTAAAACGCAGGAGCGCATGGCTGCCAGCCGTCCTTACGCGGAAACCATCCGCAAGGTGATTGGTCACCTGGCGCTGGGGCAGCTTGAGTATAAGCACCCCTATTTGCTGGAGCGTGAGATCAAGAAAGTAGGTTATCTGGTCATCTCGACCGACAGAGGCCTGTGTGGTGGTCTCAATATTAACCTGTTTAAAAAAGTCCTGACGGATATGAAACAGATGAACGACCGTAATGTTGAGGTCGATCTGGCTCTGATTGGTAACAGAGCAGTCTCTTTCTTTTCCTCTGTGGGTGCCAATATTGTCGCTCAGGTCACCGGAATGGGGGATAACCCCTCCCTTACTGAGCTGATCGGGCCTGTTAAGGTGATGATGCAGGCATACGACGAAGGACATCTGGACCGGTTGTATATTGTGACCAATAAGTTTATCAACACCATGTCTCAACAGCCGCAGATAATACAGTTGCTGCCGCTGCTGGCCAGTGATGAACAGAACGTCAAGAAAACGCCTTGGGATTATCTGTATGAGCCTGATCCCAGAGTTTTGCTGGATACCCTGCTGCGTCGTTACATTGAAGCTCAGGTTTATCAAGGGGTCGTTGAAAATCTGGCGAGCGAGCAGGCTGCCCGTATGGTAGCGATGAAAGCGTCAACCGATAATGCCGGCAATTTGATTAAAGAGTTGCAGTTGGTTTACAACAAGGCACGTCAGGCCAGCATTACCGAAGAGTTGACCGAAATTGTTTCAGGAGCTGCCGCGGTTTAACGCTGTTTTCCGAATAACGGCTCCCGGCTGGAATTTGGGTCTGTGGTAACAGGCCTGCAGGAATTACGTAGAGGATTCAAAATGGCTACTGGAAAGATTATCCAGGTAATCGGCGCTGTGGTGGACGTTGAGTTCCCCCAGGATGCCGTACCCAAGGTGTATACCGCACTTGAGGTTAAAAGCGATATCAAATTAGTGCTCGAAGTACAGCAACAACTGGGTGGTGGTATTGTCCGTTGTATCGCTATGGGGAGTTCTGATGGACTGCGCCGTGGCCTCGATGTACTCAATCTGGATCACCCGATAGAAGTCCCGGTGGGTAAAGCGACCCTGGGCCGAATCATGAACGTGCTGGGTGACCCTATCGATATGAAAGGGGAGATCGGCGAAGAAGAGCGCTGGTCTATCCACCGTGAGGCGCCTTCTTATGAAGATCTCTCCGCTTCACAGGAGTTACTGGAAACCGGTATCAAGGTTATCGACCTGATGTGTCCATTCGCCAAGGGCGGAAAAGTGGGCCTGTTCGGTGGTGCCGGTGTGGGTAAAACGGTCAACATGATGGAGCTGATCCGTAATATCGCCATCGAGCACTCAGGTTATTCGGTGTTTGCTGGTGTGGGTGAGCGTACCCGTGAAGGTAACGACTTCTATCATGAGATGACAGAATCCAACGTACTGGATAAAGTGTCTCTGGTCTATGGTCAGATGAATGAGCCCCCAGGAAACCGTCTGCGCGTTGCTCTGACCGGTTTGACCATGGCGGAAAAATTCCGTGATGAAGGGCGTGATGTTCTGTTGTTTATCGACAACATCTACCGTTATACCCTGGCAGGAACAGAGGTCTCGGCACTGTTAGGACGGATGCCTTCAGCGGTAGGTTATCAGCCGACCCTGGCGGAAGAGATGGGTGTGTTACAAGAGCGTATCACCTCCACCAAAACCGGATCTATCACCTCCGTACAGGCAGTTTATGTTCCTGCGGATGACCTGACAGACCCCTCTCCGGCAACGACCTTTGCGCACCTTGATGCGACAGTGGTTCTGAGCCGTCAGATCGCTTCTCTGGGTATTTACCCTGCGGTAGATCCGCTGGATTCTACCAGCCGACAACTGGATCCTCTTGTTGTGGGTCAGGAGCATTATGATTGTGCGCGTGGTGTTCAGTCCATCCTGCAGCGTTACCAGGAACTGAAAGATATCATCGCGATTCTGGGTATGGATGAGTTATCTGAAGATGACAAGCTGGTGGTATCACGGGCCCGTAAGATTCAGCGCTTCCTCTCACAACCCTTCTTTGTGGCAGAAGTCTTTACCGGCTCTCCGGGTAAATATGTCTCCCTGAAAGACACTATCAGTGGCTTTAAAGGCATCCTGGATGGCGAATATGATCATCTTCCGGAGCAGGCATTCTACATGGTTGGCTCTATCGATGAAGCAGTGGAAAAGGCAAAAACGCTGTAATAGCGGTAGAGGGAGGATGACATGGCAGCAATGACTTTCCATCTGGATGTAGTGAGTGCTGAGGAGCAGTTATTCTCTGGTGTGGCACAGAAGATCCGCGTCACAGGCGGTGAAGGTGAACTGGGAATTTATCCCGGTCACGCACCGCTTCTGACGACGATCAAGCCCGGAATGGTGCGGATTGTAAAACTGCATGGGGAAGAGGATATTATCTATCTTTCCGGCGGTATTCTTGAGGTACAGCCGCAAATAGTGACTATTCTGGCTGATACCGCCATTCGCGGAGCGGATCTTGATGAAGCACGCGCATTGGAATCCAAACGGAAGGCAGAAGAGCATATTCGTCGTTCTCATGGTGATATAGAATATGCCCAGGCTTCTGCTGAACTGGCCAAGGCGATTGCTAAGCTGCGGGTGATTGAATTAACCAGGAAAGGTATGTAATTCAATACCCTTACTGCTATCCAGAAAACCGATAATGCCAGTCAGATTTGCTCTGACTGGCATTTTTCGTTAATAACAGAGGAATGGATTAATGATGTCTATAGCCCCCTTAAGTGTTGTGATTCTTGCTGCAGGCAAGGGAACACGCATGTATTCCGATGTACCTAAGGTATTGCACTGCCTGGCAGGGAAACCTCTGGTACAACATGTTATTGATACCGCATTGCAACTGAATGCCAGTCAGATTCATCTGGTCTATGGCCATGGTGCAGATTTGATTCGCAGTAAACTTCAGGGACAACCGGTGAACTGGATACTGCAGGAGCAGCAGGGGGGAACAGGACACGCGACCCAGCAGGCACTGCCTTTTATCGGTGATAATGAAAATGTGCTGATTCTTTATGGTGATGCGCCGCTGGTGGATCCTGAGACACTCCGGCGTTTGCTCTCTGCCAAACCCAAAGGGGGCATTGGTCTGTTAACTGTTGAATTACCGGATCCCAGCGGCTATGGAAGGATAGTGCGAGAACAGGGTGAGATTACGGGCATTGTTGAGCATAAAGATGCCACCGAGCAGCAGCGGGCGATAACAGAGATCAATACTGGAATCCTGGTAGCCAGCGGGGCTGATTTAAAACGCTGGTTGGGTAAAATCACCCGTGATAATGCTCAGGGAGAGCTTTATCTGACGGATATTATTGCTCTGGCTTATGGCGAGGGTAAAAAGATTGTGGCGGTGCATCCCAGTCGTCTGAGTGAGTTTGAAGGGGTTAATAATCGTCTGCAGCTGGCTGCATTGGAGCGAATCTACCAACAGGAGCAAGCCCATCAGCTGCTGCTGGCTGGGGTGATGATTCAGGACCCTGCCCGTTTTGATCTGCGCGGGGAATTGATCCATGGTCGTGATGTGTTTATCGATATTAATGTGGTACTTGAGGGGCGTGTCGAATTAGGCGACAGGGTGCGTATCGAGGCCGGTTCAGTTCTGAAAAACTGTGTGATTGGTGATGACTCTGTTATCAGCCCTTATAGCGTGATTGAAGATGCCCGTCTGGCACCTGCCTGTACCGTGGGTCCTTTTGCCCGTTTGCGTCCGGGCGCCGAGTTGGCCCGGGAAGCCCATGTGGGCAATTTTGTTGAACTGAAAAAAGCGTATCTGGGGAAGGGTTCCAAAGCGGGACATTTAGCCTATCTGGGGGATGCCCATATCGGTGATAACGTCAATATCGGTGCAGGTACCATTATCTGCAACTACGACGGTGCCAATAAACACCAGACAACCATCGGTGATGATGTGTTTATTGGTTCTGATTCACAACTGATTGCGCCGGTATCCATCGGCAATGGAGCAACTGTTGCTGCCGGTACCACGGTGACTAAAAATGTAGCTGAAAACGAACTGGTGCTCAGCAGGATGCCACAAACTCATATTCAGAACTGGAAACGCCCGACAAAAAAGAGTAAAAAATAAGGTGTAAGATCGTTATGGCTGTTGATGGTTTGTTTATCGACAGCCCGTTACTCTTCTCAAATAACAATATCCCTCTCTACAAGCTCGGGGAAACCGGAAATAACCGGATCAACAGGTCGCAAACATCGTTCAATCATATAGGAAGTACAACAATGTGTGGAATTGTTGGAGCAGTCGCCCAGCGCGATATTGCGGAAGTTCTGTTGGAAGGTTTGCAACGTCTTGAATATCGTGGCTATGATTCAGCAGGACTGGCTATTATTGATAGTCAGGGCCATATGTGTCGTTTATGTCGCGTTGGCAAAGTACAGAGTTTATCGAAAGCGCTGAGTGACTCCCCGGTAACGGGCAGCACCGGTATTGCTCATACCCGCTGGGCAACCCATGGGGGCCCTTCCGAACAAAATGCCCATCCGCATATTTCTGATCATATTGCGGTGGTACACAACGGAATTATTGAGAATTATCAATTTCTGCGCTCAACATTGATGGAGTGCGGCTACCGGTTTGCTTCT